>JAZTXO010000090.1:0-20679 GCA_045636445.1 Eubacteriales bacterium
CGAAAGCAAAAAGACCTTGCGAGATAGTATGCAGAATTGGTTGCAGGTGTTCAAGTTTCCGTCTGTTGAAAGGACAACATATGACAGACTTGAATGTACCGCCAAGAACCAAATATATGCGATACTCGGGGACAAGGTGGTAGGAAATATTCAGGCATCGGACATCAAAAAGCTGCTGAACCATTGGATGAGCGAAGATTACGCATACACCACGGTGAAGAAAGTATATATCATCCTCGGTGAATACTTCCGCTATCTGACACAGCAAGAGTTGATTGCGAAGAACCCGATGCAGAGTGTTCAGATGATAAAGAAAGCGAACTTTATGGCGGCGCAAGGCAAGGAGAATCTGCCCACAAACGAAACGGTTACAATCTTCACACCCGAAGAAATAGCGAAACTGAAAGAAGAAGCGGCAAAGCAGTATGCCACTGGCAAGAAACTATACAAGCAAGCGGGAGCGTTCATACTGATGCTGAACACGGGCTTACGAACGGGCGAGGTGCTTGGGTTGCTAAACAGCGACATTGATTCAGGGTAACAATAGCCAAACACAAAACGGTTTTGAAACGCCTCTTTCCGCCATAACATCATCAACCTTTCTCGATATACGCTTGTATTATCGAAAAAGTCTTCTTCGTTCTGACGAAAATATGCTGTTTCAAAACTGCATAGCACTTCACGGTGAGATAGTTTTGAGTGGATTTGGATTATGATGACGCAGATATACCAGCGTATATCAAGGAAGAATAATTCAAGGACGCCAAAAATTGCTACCGTGAAGCGTTTCGGGTTTGACTATTGTTACCCCCAAACCGTGTGTTGCACGTTCAACGCGGTGTTAAGCAGAGGAACGTGCGCGACGGTTACGAGCAGGTCGGTCCCAAAACAGAGATGGTCGTGGGCAAGCTCAAGTCCGCATCGAGCAAGAGAGATGTTCCGTTGAACGACACGGCGATACAAGCGATAAAGGAGATGCGAGAGGAAATATATCTCGGCGAGGGCTTCCCTCTTATACCCGACATCACCGGAAACTTCCTCAAGCCCGAGCGATTCAGACGGCGTTATTATCGCCTGTTAGACGGCGCAGGGCTCGAACACCGTGGGTTGCACTCACTACGCCATACCTTCGCTACAAACCTTGTAAACGGCGTTAAACAGCCAGACGGTACGATTATATCTCTAACACCGAAACAGGTTGCGGATATACTTGGGCATAGTACCTCGCAGATTACAGAAATGTACTATGTGAAGAAAGACAATACACGACTAAACGGTTTAACCGATGCGTTCTCGATATAGGGTGTCAAAGGTTGGGTTGCTGTAGACAAAGAAATACCGCCGAGGAAATTTCCCCTCGGCGGTATTTGATTTTATTCTATGATTCAAATATTACTGTGGCAAAACATCAGAGAACATAAACAGATCTGCCGTGACTTTTTCGTTTTCAGTCAAAGGTTTAAATATGCCTTTTTCATATATCTTATCCAATGTCATTAATGCTACAGTATTTCCGATAAAAGAAGTAACGGTTTTCTGAATTGCGAGATCCTGCATTTGCGGCGGATATTGCTTTGCGGAGATTGTCGCAAATTCCAAAGCAACTTTTGAAAATCTTTCTATAATATCCTGCGGTATGCAAGGAATTTTATTAAGGAAATTCTCCATTTTGTCCTTAACGACCATAATATTCACTTTATTGTCGTCTGTTATGAATTTTCTTTCACGCAATCTGTTAAACTTTTCTGCGTTAGCTTCGTTGTCGGATATAGAACCCGTGATGTATTCGTATATGTATTCGTAATCCGAGGTGAGATTGTTTGCCCAACCATTTACGCGCGAGCATCTTCTTGTGTCTATAGCAGATGATGCAACGTTTGGATATTTTTCAGACCATCTTGTCATCTCTCCGCATGCCCAATAGTTATGATTGTCAAGCGTGGGAATGTAATCGGGATCGGAACACTCACTTTTGAGATCGACGTATGCGTAAAACGAACCGCCTGCTGTTGTTTTAATAACGTAACGCGAGGTATCGTTGTTCATAGGGATGTAGCTTTTAAAAATACCGTGGTAAATACAAGCGGCATAAAAAACCTCGCGGTTGCCGCTTGGGATATATACTTCCTTACAATCAGCCATTGTGTCGATGACTAACGTTGGGTATGCTTCTGAAAGTATTTCTGCTATTTGAAGTTGTGTTTTCAACTTATTTTCATATTCCTCTGTTGAATATGTTTCAGGGGAAAAACTAACATACGTTGTATATTTGCCGTCGTTCAACTTTGTCAAAAATCCATTTTCTTCGAGATGCTTGATTCTATCCTCGATAAATACCGGTGTCATGCCCAACTCGTCGGCGATCTCGTTTACGGTTCTCGGAGTGTGATAAACGCTGTATACTATATTCAAGTTGAGCTTATCGCTAAGATATGTTTCGGGTCCCAAATTGCTTCCGGGATTACCGCTGTGACCGATAGATTCTGCGGTAACGGGATTCAAACCAAGTTTTCCTATCTTTCTTTCCATAGTATAACCTTCATTAAGTTCCTTTCTTGCTTTGTTAAGATGCCATTTCACAGTTCCTTCGGGTATACCCATTTTCGTAGAGATACTGCGAATTGATTGATTTTTGTAATAATGACTGTAAACAATGTCGCGTCGCGTTTTGTTCAAAAACGCTATCTCCAATCTTAACTTGTCTATCTCTTCTTGTGCCTCTAATCTACCGTAATCCTCATAGTAAGGAAAAACCACATTGTCGATAGAAACACCCTGATGCTTCTTCTTTGAAGCAACATATTTTGAATAAACGTGTTCGCTTATTCGCCATATATAACCCTCAATATTTGAAATTTCACCAAGACTAAGAAGCGAAGTATAGACCTCAACAGTAATTTCTGCGCTCAATTCTTCCGCTTCATCGTAAGAAAAGGATTTTTTGACCGCAAATCCGTAGATCTTTGGGAGATATTGGGTTATAATTTTATCAGCTTCTTGTTTTTTCATTATTCTACTCCAGCGCGCCTTGACAATATAGTGCAAGAAAAATCCAAAAGGTTGGCGTTCATACAAGAATTATATCATATTTTTTTCAAAAATAAACTCTTACTCGCAAATACCATTGATGATAAATTGATGCAGTAACAGACGGAACGGTTGAAGCAGTTTTGGAACGGATGAAATCGCAACCAATGCTCCAAACAAACGTACGTCGTAATCATATTGGTTATGCCAGAAAAATCGGTATAAAAATTGTTAAAAACCGAAAATTTATGCAGAAAAAAGAAAAAATCCTGCAAATTCATGCAGGATTTTGGCAGGGGCAGTAGGACTTGAACCCACGACCAACGGTTTTGGAGTGGCTCAAAAAGTCCGAAAACCCTTGAAAATACTGACTTTTTGCAACGGCTTTCAGAGTATCAAAACCCAAAATGCTATGCTTTGATGCTTTTTTGATGCTATGAACCAAATTTGCTTCATTATATCCCCACGGCTTTTTTGATGATGCTCAAAATTAAAGGTTGATGCTGTAATCCACAACATCAACCTTTTGATGATACATAACTAACCCTTGATGCTCCGCATCCAACCTTGAGAGTTATAACTCCCCTCTCGGCACCGCCATCTTAACTCTAATCCATCCCTTTGTCAAGTGTCAATATTTGATATGCTATAAACAAAGATATAAAAACAAACAAGATGTAACCTGTTGCACTTCCATCACTCAAAACAATTCTCTGTTTTAAATAACTCAAACTTTTATGTAATGTCCACCTTTTCTACGGTATGTTACTTTTAACTTTATTAGCTCAACCATTTTCGAATAAAGCCCTATCATCTAACGGATAAACTATGCCTGAAACAGTCGAACTATCATTACCACCTCCAAAATGAACACTTTTCTGATGCGCCATAAAAAATATATGTTTATCTTTTAGTTGTATTTTATATAGCCATCCTCTACCAAAGAATGAAGAATAATTGTTCTTATGTATAAAAGATACTTCTTGCAACGGAGAACTGTTCAATTCATCGTATTTGATCAATTCCTCTTCTGTAACCTCATTTATCATTTCCCAAAAACCATAAAAAACACCTTTTTTAACAACTTCCATAATGAGATAAATTTTCTCGTAAAGCAATTTTTCTTCTTGGGAAACATCTGAAGCATCTGCCATCATTTTTAGGGCTTCTTTAGAAAAAGGAAGTAATTCTTTTTCATCTCTTGCTTTTAAATATTTCTGTGTTGCAGCATTGTCCAGTAAATTTTGATTTTTTTGATAAAAAATCGCCATTGTTCTTGGTAGCAATGTTCGCGACACCGCCACTTGAACGTCAGAAATTGCTGTTTTTATTTTATACTTCCATGTATTAGGGATTATACTGTCATATTTTCCTCCCGAAACAATGACGGAAACAAGCTTTTCAAATATATGACCAAAAGAGACTGCAGTTTCAGAAAACTCTTTTATTTCAACATCCGTGGAAACCAAATTTGCAGTTGGCAAAAAAATTTCCCTATGTTCCATTTTTTCATTTTTTAATACGCCCAAAAATGTTTCATAAGCCATAGCCCATGAGTAGAAATAGTATTTGGATGTTTCTTTTTCTGCAAATCTTTCATATTCACCAAAGTCATTGTTGGCATTATGTTTTTCTTCCATTTTTGTTTTTAACGAAATCAATGCCAAGCCTTCTTCGGTTGTTCTCAACAAACCTCCTAAGCGTATAGCACAATCTAATACTGTCATAATTGTTACTCCTTTTTCAATCCATCTATAAGTTTATAAATTAAAATACGAGATGTTATACCACAAAGTTTCTTCATTTCTAATGTGGTTATTGCAGACATGTTTAATCCGTGTATCAGGTTGTTTCTTATTTTCCGCGCTTTATTTAAAAGATCCTTTTCGTCCTCGGAAATTGGTATTGCTAATCTGTTAATTAAATTGTCTAATTTAGAACCAAAACTTGGCTCGCTCAATTTACTGCGTATCATATTTTTAATACTCTCATTAAGTTCCGAGAGATTTTCTTCCGAAAATCCATTAATATTATCTATTTCAGCTTTCTCATAAATATCGTTAATCACATCTCGTCGTTCTTTCTTTGTGAGCTTTTTAATTCCAAATTTTTCAGCATATTCGTCAAATATGTTGCTTCCTTTTTCGCTATTTACGATAAATTCTAATGCCATTGAGCAGTATATAATCTTATCGTATGGATCCTCCGTTCCCCAAGCGGCGGTAACCCACTTTAGTGCATATCTAAGACGAAGTATTTTTTCGTCTTCTGTTTGTAATTTTCTGAAGAAAATTTCTATCCAATCACAATCGAAAAGGTATTCTGCAGAATCATCAATTTTTATAACAGACGGAATTCTTATGTGTTCATCTGTAATAGTAATGGATTCGCCTATAATGCAGTTCTCGATATAAAAAACTTTTCCTAAAGTGATTTGAGGATAATGACTCCTTACATCCCACATTGTATTTTCGAAATTAAGAGTTCCAAACCAATCGCTGTACATATCATTTTTTAACAAAAAAGACAAAAAATCTGTTGCCGCAACTAATAGTTTCCTTCCTTCACAAAAAGCATTGTACAGCGAATCGGCATCAACATTTACCCAAATGATAGTATACGTGTCTGCACCGATGTCTGAAATTGCATTTATAAAGTCTTCCGAAGTATCAATTTGTGTTCCAACTCTAACATTTCCAACAACACAATCCTTTATATCAATGTTGATATTTCTTAAAACTCCCGCTATGATGTAACTGTGCACAGGCTTTTCATCAGAGTGAGGATAAACAACGCCGGTAACGCCACTATCAGCGTGATTAACAACAAAATCCATAACAGAGAACGGACTAACTATATTTTTAAATACAGTTCCTTTTCCCTGTGTAGATTGCATCACTTCTATTGGATATCCGTGTATGTATAGCAGATAATTGAGATTTGTTTTTTCTATTCTTACAATATTTCCACGATGCTTTATATCATAATCTGAAAGCGAAATAGTTAAATCAGCATTATCATATAGCGGTTGCCTTGATAAGCCAGACATCATATCTTCTTCCGAAACGGAAATTATTAGTGAATCTCCTTGTTTAGTCATCATTAGACTATACCAATCAACATTATAATCCCTATTACATATCGAAAGTTTTGATGAAGATTGTCCCATTTTATCATCGATTTTTATTTTGGAAATCAGATCATTGTAATCAATTCTTTTAAATGCTTGCTTAAAAACAAATGTGCTTGAATTGTAACTATTAATTAATCTTTTTTTATGTAATTCTATACACTCAAAATATAAATTTCGCTGTTCTGTTGACAGAGAAAACAATGTATTTAATTGAATATCCACACCCAAAATCAAATGCTCTTGTTTTTCGCCAGTTACATCAAGAACCGAATAAATTTTTTCTCTGGTTCCTAAAAGCATAGCACTTTCAATTAAATAAGTTCGATCATTTATAAGTACTCTTCCACCCAGAGAAAATACATCATGTATTGATTTGTCCATTAGATTAAACCTCCTTGACTGAGCTTTTTGTGATTATATATGTTTAATTAAGGACTTTGACCAACTCCTCTTTTTGAGCGTTGCTTATCTCGCCTTTTTGTGCCAACATATTCAAAAGAGTTCTCGCATCACGACCAAAGCCAAAATTATTGAACTTACTTAATATGGTTTTTAAATCTTCCAGCGAAGTATTTGTGTCTAATTCATATATCTTCAGTATCAACTCTTTAGCTTTCTCCGCATTCGTTTCAAAAAACTTGAGACAGTTTGTAATTGTAAGATAAAGATATGTTCGTTCTTTAAAACATCCCAATACATCCAAATACATATCCAAAAGTTCTTCGGTCGGTTCAACAACATATTCTATCGTATGCATGAGCAATTCACCCATTTTTTGCTGATTCTTTTCATCGCAATTAGCTTTAATATACCTCCAACAAGGGATAATCCAGTCATCCAATGCAAAATCTTCTTTTTCAGCCCAAAGTGAAATACATCTTAAAAAGTATTCTAAGAAGTTCTCATCAATATATGCTTTTTCAAAATCCTCCACATCCAAATACTTATGGTATCGCGCAGAAATAATATAGCTGTATAAGCGCTCCGGCAAAACGCCATCCTTACACTCCGAGGGGATAAAACATTCATTATCCAAATAGTGCTTTTTCACACTTTCTATCAATTCGGTGAAAATATATCCCGAATTAAGAATACAGAAAAGCAAGGACATCATATCAAAACCGTTATCACAAAGTAATGTATCTATAATTCTTGTATTATTTTTCGGCGATATGTATTTAAGGTTTTGATAGTAATAGCAAAGGATATATCTACCTATCTTATTATCATTAAGTTTCGCAACCTTGATAAACATATCCAGTTCATCTTCAGAAAGCACATGTCCATTAAGTTTCTTTAATGTAACATACGAATTTATAAGAACTGTAACCTTATAAAAATCGCCATTGTTTATCAAGTTGGTTAAAACATGATGTTCTCCCGAAAATGCTTGGCCATCATCAATTGTTATCTCGAGCCAAGGAGCAATTGCTTCAATTGTACGCTGCACAGCAAATGCATCTTGAATATCTATTGCAGATAACAATTCAAAGATAGCCTTAGAAAGGTCATTGCCGGTATTTTCGCATTCAAGCAAATCGTCAAGAATATCAATACAAACATTAACCAAACCGCACTTAGAAGGGATTTTTTCGCGATTAGAGCGCAATTCGTATAGAACGTTCACCAAGATAAAATCAGGGATCAAGCTTAGCGAAGATATTACTTTATCAAATTGATCTTCCGATAATTGAACAATGACCCTTGCAAATTGCAACCCACAATCTGTACGTGATAGTGAATCCGTAGTCCTTTCGCATTCCTCCACGAATCGCTCGCACCATTTGTGATACAGAACATTCCGAAAAGTATCACGAGTGATTTTAATTTCATTTTTCCAAGTCATTTGATGTGTATAATCGCATTCATCGGCAATTTGAACGCTTTCGTAAGGAGTTACCCCCTCTTCTAAAAGCTTTTCATAAGCTTTTATGCTCGTTTCATTTTTCAAAAGCTGAAGCAAAGCCATTCGCTTGGAAAGAATCAATTTATCGTAATATTCCCTATCTTTTTCGCTCGAGATGTTATATTTGTCTATCCCGAATTTTGAAATGCAAATCACGTTCGTTATTTCATTCTCGATATTATCTGTCAAATATCCTTTCCCCGCATGATATTTTAAGGCGAGGAAGTATTCGTGATACAATCCATAATCAGCAAATAACGCTTCATTGGCAAGAAGATTAGCAACATTTTGATCAAATTTGCGTGACAAAAACAACCCCAACTTGCATCCGGCAATGTCGGAACCGTTTATCAAAGAAGTAATATATTTTTTCTGAACTTTTTTACTAAATTGCGCAAAAGAAAGCTTTATTTCATCGAGGACCAGCTTCCAATAGTCTTGATGATTCCTATAAATATTATCGAGATCATGTATGCGCAAAAACAAATTATAGCTTTTCTTGCTCTCGAGAAAAACGATATCTCTAAAATACTCGAACAAAAATTCCATGATTTTTTTGTTATTAACTAATGCGTTAAATCGGTTCATGAACTGATTAACGGCATATAATTGACTATCGCTAAAAGAATCAAAATCCGTTTTAGCAAAAACATTATCAAACAACTTTTTCAAAAGTCGCTTGTTCCAGTGTGCCACTCGCTCAAATGATTCGATACGACTAAATTCGTAGTAAAACAGATTATTGTTTCCAACTATATCTCGAAGCAAATCCAAATATTTCGCTTTAATGTGGTCGGCTTTTAGTGCAAAAACAATTTGTATAATATATTTATTGATTGACGTATAACTCTTAGCTAAATTATGTTTTTGTTCCGTTTTTATGCTGTTTAAAAAATCTACCGCAGCGACCTGTGCTTGCTCATCATCAGACTCTACCCAAGTGGCAAAACTTTCTAAAAGAGGCCAAGCGCGATATTGAGTTTTTTTATCGAGTTGTTCAGGCGAAAATAAACCGTCCTCATACAAACGAATCACCCAATCAAATTTACCGCTTTTTATCATTTCTCTTGTGATCTGTACTTCGTTAGTATGGGCCAATTCGTCGTTCATCAAAAAACGTTTGATTGTAGCGTAATTTTCATCATTGAACTCTTGCAGGCATTTTACTATTGTGTCCGTAACGGGTACTATCACTTTTTTGTTATATTCTCTATTCAAAGATTCGAGAGTATATATTAGGGAGTCATATCCCTTTTTACCCATATCATATGGGATCATTTCGATATTCAGCGCTTCGAAATATGATTTTTTAGCTTCATACAAAATATCTTCATTATCGCAAAATCCGTACAGTAAATATACTTTTCTGCCTGCCCTTGTATCGTGGTTGGATTTTGTTACTATATAATCAATCAATTCAAATTCGTTTAAACCATAGCCCACAAAAATAATAGTATTGTTTTCTGCAAAGACGCATTTTAAAAATTCAACAAACTTATCATCGTTATATCTCGCAACATACTGCGGTGCTGTAAAAACCAAATTATTTTTGTTGATATCAATATCATCAGTGTAATGCCCATGAAGATAAAACAGGTGATTTTGTCTCCGGCTGTGTTCATTTTTCAAAATTAAAGGATCATAATCCTCGTGACATAAAGCGCTTCCCAAAACCTCCTCGAACAGGTTATCGGCATTTGTTGTCAAGAAAAATGCGTCAAATCGATTTAGTATTTTATAAATGTTTTCTTTAGAATTAAATACATTGTCATCGGGTTTCATCGCCTTGCCAAACTCTTTATAAAACTCATTAAGCCGCTTATCTTGTTCGAATTTTTTATACGCAATGGTTATTCGTTCTTTACAGTCAGTTATCTCTTTTAAAATGGCATTCTGCTCTTTATAGTCTGGAAATGCCTTGCGAATCAACCGAGCGGAAAAATCGCCCCAACCAGGGATGCCCATAATTCGCGAGACTCCCGCGCCTATGAAAAATATTAGTTTGCCTTTTTCAAACGCAGAAAGAATATTCTCATCAAAATGAATACCTTTTTCAAAAATCTCTTTTAAAGTCTTCTTCATACATACGCTCCATATTTAAAAGCCAACTGTTTTTCGACATTATTTCACCTAATTCTATCATATAACAAATAATTTTACAATATAAAACGCAACTGCGCACCTATTCCCCTCTCGTTGCGATTTTGAAGAAAAGGTCGCTATATTTAAAGTCAAATGAGAAAACGCTGTTGACAATTGCCGTAATTAAATTTACAGCATTATGGTAAATGTCAACTTTTCTGAAATTTCTATTTACTTATATAATGTCGAAAAAGGTCAAAACGTCTATAAAAAATACGAAATATTTTTCGTTTATTTATAGGGTGGGTATGATATCAAGATAATTTTACTTGATTATGAATCGCACAACAAAAAGCAACACCGCCGAAAGCTATCTCGGCGGTGTTTGATCATTTTTATTAAATGACTTAGGCATTTAATAATTCAATTGTCAGCTTCATCAAAATATATACATTGTTGCAAGCATTCTCCGCAGTTTGTGCAGCTTTCATCTACGATTGGAGAAAGAAATCCGTGCTTGTTTTTCTCAAACGTAATATGTTCGCAACAACAAGCTCGACAACCTGTGCATATACCCAATTTGACAACTTTCATTATGTTATTCATTTCCCGATTCCACTATTACGATTTCGATACCTTTCATAAGTTTTTCCTTTCTTATGGAATCTTAATTATAATACTGTGCTTGAGCGTGCCAAAGCTCGTGGTATTTGCCATCGGTTGTGGATACGAGCTCGTCGTGGCTGCCGTATTGAATCATTTCGCCTTCGTGGAAGACAGCGATGTTATCGCAGAAACGGCAGGAAGAGAGTCTGTGCGAGATAAAGATTGCGGTCTTATCCCCTACCACGTCACCGAAGCGTTTGTATACGTCTGCTTCTGCAATCGGGTCGAGAGCCGCGGTCGGCTCATCAAGGATAAAGAACGGAGCATCTTTATACAGCGCACGTGCAAGCGCGACCTTTTGCAACTCGCCGCGAGAGAGGTCAACGCCATCGTTTACAAACCAACGGTAGATGTAAGTATCAATGCCTTTGGGAAGTTCTCTTATTTTGTCACCCAAGCCGACACGCTCTAAGCATTCAATAATCTTTTCGCGGTCGGGGTCTGTTTGCGCAGTCACGTTATCTGCGATCGTAAATGCAAACGTGGCAAAATCCTGAAACACTACCGAGAACAGCGAAAGGTATTCTTGATAATCATACCGCGTTATATCGATGCCATTGAGTAATATCTCTCCCTCGGTAGGGTCGTACAGACGGCAAAGCAATTTTATAAACGTAGTCTTGCCGCTGCCGTTCATACCGACAAACGCCAATCTTTCGCCAATACGGAACTTGAAATTAACGTTTTTAAGTGCATAGGTATCTCTGCCGGGGTATTTGAACGATACGTTCCTAAACTCAATTTCAAAACGGTTGTCGTCGCGTTTTTCCACCGAAAGAGTTCCCTGATACATCTCGTTGGGAAGATCGATATAATCAAATATCCTTTGTAAAAAATCATTGTTATTACGAAGCTCACCGAGCTTTGCGCCGAGAGTTGACACGGCATTGATAAAGCGCTCTACCGTTCCGCGATAAAGCACGAAGCTACCAATACCGAACACGCCTATGTATGCACGGGCACCAACGTAGATAAAGAGAGCGATGTTCATAAGGGCGTTCCATACCGTGCTTATGGTGTTATATTTCCACTGAATCTTGAATGAGTTTTCGTTTACCTTTGGTTTTATAAAGTGCTCACGGGTACGGCGGATCAGAAAATCCTTCATACCCATCTGATATACGTCTAACCCCCATCTTCCAAGCAAACACCATCCGCGCTTGCGCTCTGCAGAATATTTGGTCCAGTTTTGGTCAAGCAGTACTTTTCTTCTTGCGGAAACGCGCACCTGAATGAAAATGTTGACAACGATAATCAACAGAATGACAACCGCCGACCACGGACTGTTTGCAAACGCAAGAAAGCCTTTGAAATCTCCGTTTGCCGACATCGTGATCATAGATGCTGTGAGCGAAACCGAAGCGATTATATTTACAATTGCTTCAGTAATAAACCAGATCGACCAATAAAGTGTCATCAAACCGTTGCCGCCGTAGTTTTTAGAATGGCGTATCTGATCGCGCACCAAGGAAGTTTCGGGAGTTTCGAGGTGGCAATATTGCATTCGGGCTTCGATATCGGTCAGAAATTTTTCATCTCTCACCCACTGTACCCTTTCGTATTTTGCCGCCTGTCTGCCAACAATGTTTTGGCTGACGATATTTACTATAAGAGAGCCTACAACCGTGATAACGGCAAGTGTTAAAAGACGTTCGGCAGTTGCGCCTGCTGTCAGCTCATCTATAAGGAGTGCCGACATATACAGTGCAAAGTAAGGGGATATCTGAAGAGTTGCAACGTAAGCCATACGCCACATAAAATTCGGCGGCGACATACGCCACACGAGCTTATATCCGCGAATTATCATTTGAATGTCTTCGCGCAAAGTGCGTTTATACTTATTGTTTTTCTTCATTTTCGTTCGCTCCTTCCTTATAGTATTGACTTTGTATGTCAAACAGTTCCTTGTATTTGCCACCGAGACTCATCAATTCGTCGTGAGTGCCTGCTTCGGCAAGCTTATTGTTGTCGAGCAGGAAAATTCTGTCGCAAAAACGGGTAGACGCAAGACGGTGAGAGATGAATATTGACGTTGTGTTTTTCGCTATCTCGTTATATTTCTTGTATATCTCGTCTTCTGCAATCGGGTCGAGTGCTGCTGTCGGCTCGTCGAGTATTAAAATCGGAGAATTGCGATAAATCGCACGAGCGAGCAACAGTCGTTGCATCTCGCCGCCCGAGAAGTCAACAGCATTGTTATCGAATTCTTTTGAAAGCGGAGTATTTACCCCCTCGGTAAGCGAAGTGATCTTTTTGGTCAGTCCGGCAATTTCAATTGCGTTATTAAGCTTATCGTAATCTATGCGATCTTTTTCTTCTAAAGCAATATTCTCCGCAATGGAAAGCGGCAGTATTGTATAATTTTGCGGCACGACCGAAAACAGCGATATTAAATCATCGCGGTTGTATTCCAGAAGACCGTGTCCGTCAATCAAAACCTCGCCGTCATTCGGGAGTATAAGCCCGCCCATAAGCATTGTTAAGGTCGTCTTACCTGCTCCGTTAAGACCAACAAGAGCTATCTTTTCGCCTGCTTCGATTTTGAAGCTTACGTTATCAATAACGTTCTTTTCTCCCTTTGGATATTTGTAAGAAACGTTTTTGAATTCGATCGAAAGCGGTCTGCCAACAGGTTTTTCAATGCCTTCTCCGTGATTAAACTCGCCTTGAATTTCTAAATATTCACGAAAATCCGACAACTGCAACGCACCCTCGCGGATGGAAGAAACGCCGCCCAGTATACCACCGATAAAGCTTGACATTTGCGAGATTGCCGAGAAATATAGCACAAATTCGGCAGGGCCGAACTCACCGTTAACTGCACGGAATATCAAAAATGCATAAGCCAATCCGTCACGAACGGCAGAAACAATGTAGCTGACGATTTCAACAGCAGATGATGAATTTTGGAACTTGCGGAAGACAGATAAATATTCCTTTAGTAGCGAGTCGAATGTCTTGGAAATAAAGTCAGAAAATCCGTACAGGCGCAGATCCTTGGCATGCTGGCGATCAGGTGCCCTAAACATCGTATATTGAAGCTTATTATTGACAAGATCCATTTCTTCCTGATGACGGTAATCATAATTCTGTTGCCAACGCTGTGTAAAAAAGTTTATAAGGCATCCGGCAAGAAGAAGCAATAAAACCCAAGGGCTCAAAAGCGAAATGACAGAGCCGAACAACACAAAGCAAATAATATTGATAACAAGATTGCCAAGCTCTGTCGGAAATGTGTTGCCTTTGTTCCAGTTCGCATTTTCTGCCCGCTTTGATTTTTCCTGATATTCTTCATCAAATTGCAAATAATAGTCTTTTGATAACAACGATTCCGAAAGAATATGATATAAACGAAGACTAAGATAGTCAGACGCCAATGAGCGTTTTATATCAATATAGTTTTTTATCATACGGAAACCGAGCGTTGACAATAATAACGCCAGTATCGTATAAACAACGGTTGCAAAGGTATCGGACGTTTGCAAACGGTCAAGCACGATAGACGGTGTGTAGATATTGAGCCAATACAGCACAATCGTAATCGGAATAACAAGCACTGCGGAAACGGCAATGGTTTTCTCCCATTTCCAAAGCAGCTTACCCATCCATTTCAGGCACGAAAACATCCCGTATTTCGGTTTGCGTTTCGGCTCTTTTTTCTTTTTATCTTTATCCTTAGCCATATAAAGACACCTCCTTAGGTGTTTGCATAATAACATATCTTTTATTGAAAAAGTGGTTTTTGGCAGAAAAAGTGTGTTTTCAGGCACGAAAACACACTTTTAGAATTTATAAAGGCAAAATTACCTCGGTGGTATATCCGCCGTCCTCGGAAGCACGGGTAACGTAACCGCCATATTGAGATACAAGACTGTCAACTCTCGAAAGTCCGATTCCGCCAAGCACGCCCTTTGTAGAACGGAACAGCGTACCGACCTTCTCCTGCTTTTTACCGGCAGAATTGGTAAAGGACATATAAAGATGATTTCCTTTAACAGATATGTAAATTCGTATAAATCGGCTTCCTGCGGGAAGCTTTTCGCACGCTTCCATAGCGTTATCAAGCAAATTGCCGATAATAACGCACAAGTCTATATCCTTAACCGTCAATTCGGCGGGCACTTTAGCGGTAGCATCTACACGAATGTTTTTGCTGTACATCAACGAAATCTTACTGTTGAGTATTGCATCGACCATTGTGTTGCCGGTCTTCAATACGGTGTCTACTTTTGTAAGAGTGTCGTGAATCTCGGACAGAAACTCACGTGCTTTCTCGGTATCGCCCTGCTCCAGCATCGTAGCAAGTGCTTGTATATGGTTGTGATAATCGTGCCGCCACTCACGCATTTTGCGATATATATTTTCAACTTCCGCATAATGCTGTTCTACAATGGCGTTTTGAAACGCGGCAAGCTTCTTTTCGCTTCGTTTGCTCATATCAAAGCCCTCTCAAAAAAGCGATCAACGCTGTGTTCGCTTGGTCAAATAAGCCCTTTCCCAAAGGAACAGCCGTACCGTCCTCCAAAACAATATCGGTCTTTGTGATGCGTGTGACGTATCGCAGATTAACAACAAACGACCTGCTTGCACGGAAGAAACCTTCGCCAAGCTGCTTTTCAAGCTCGGGCATAGTCATGCGGAGCTTCAGTTCGCCCTGCTTGGTGTATAAAACGATATAGTGCCCTTGCGCTTCGCCATAGAACAGTTCTTTTTCATAAAGACGGACGACCTCTTTTCCGACGGAAAAAAGGAAGAATCGAGGTTGCGTCTCCATAGCCTTCATAAATCTGTCCAAGACCTCGAAAAGCTTGTCTGTTGAAACCGGCTTGATAAGATAATGCAGTGCTTCAACATCGTAACCCTGGTTCATATAATCGGGATATCCGGTAATAAAGCAAATTTGTATCGTTTCGTTATCAGCACGAACCTTTTTCGCAAGTTCGATGCCATTCATCTCTGCCATTTCAATATCTAAAAGCAGTAGATCAATATTGCGGTTTTCCTCAAACGCAAACAGAAACGCCTCTGCAGACGGGTAGGTGTCGATATAGAAGCTCACGTGATGCGCTTCGGCGTAAAGCGATAGCTTCTTTGTGAGGTTTTGAAGCTGTGACTGTTCGTCGTCACAAACAGCAATACGATATTCCATTTTGTACCTCCCGTGTAATATATGCTTGATTATAGCACAAATCTTGAAATATTTCAATATGTGCACTTCAGGAGTATAAGGATGTTTATACCTAATCTTTCGATGTTTTAAACAAACGCAACGCACACCTATTGCGTCGGTATAGACAAAGATACCGCCGAGGAGTGTCAGGATAATATTAATAAAAGCAGATAATCGCACAGAACAGCTGATTATCTGCTTTTGGTTTATATTAAACACTTCAAATAAATGGATACTTGATTACCTTTTGCATTTGTATAAACAAGTCCACTTGATTCAAAGCCAAGAGAACTATGTAAAGCTATACTTGCGGCATTATTGGTTTTAATCTGTTGCGAAACTATTTTGAATCCTTTTTCTTTTGCTATTTGACAAGCACATATCATTGCTTCTTTGGCAAAGCCTTTTCTTCGGTACTCGCAAAAGACCTCCGGTCCAATCGATACGACTTCTGATGAATGTTGGTATAACGAAATAGTGCCAACAATTTTTTCGTCAGATACAATAGCGTACATCTCAAAATACTTGCCGTTTAATTGTTTTTTATCCCAATCACAAATAAGAGCTTCTACTTGCTCTGTGGATAAATCCGAAAATCCGTATTCTTGCAATTCTGAAGCATCTTCTTTTTTAAAATTTCTCAAAAGTATCATTGTATTTCCTCGGGTTATTTTGTTTGATTATAACATAATTCTTGATGAATTTCAATATATGCACTTCAGGAGTATAAGGATGTTTATACAAAATCTTTCGATGTTTTAAACAAACGCAACGCACACCTATTGCGTCGGTATAGACAAAGAAAAGGGGGTGCAGAAACGGTTTCGTTTTTGTTTTTCCGAAATTTTCTCACGGTCCGTTTTATGGTACGCATCGTGTGTTAGAATTTTATCCGAATCACTAAAAAACACATTATTTGCCCAAAACTTATTTTGAAGCGGGTTAAAGCAAGGCTGGCTCGCACTCGCGTTTAGCCGCCTTGCGGCGCAGAGCGCCTGACATCGGACGGCAACGCCGACCGAAAAACACACGGTATTTGGGGCGTTTTTGCGAAGAAAAACGTATCGACCGATTTTTCTTGCCCGAGTCCCCAAAAACAAGGTTCACACTCGAAAAGTATGACGTATTTCGGAAGCACACCTGTTTTACGCCATGTTTTCGGTGTGAAGAAAAGATTATATGAAAGGAATACCAAAATGAAAGATCAAAATGAAAAATTGAGAACCACGATATATATCGACGAGCAACTGGTAAAACGCGCAGAGGTTTTGTTCGGAGAAGCTAAGGTAAACTCCTTCTCTGCGTTCGCATCCAAAGCTATCGAAGAATATATCACAAGACTTGTCGTCGACAAGAACAGCGATCTGCTCTCCGACGAGATCAGGAAAGCGATCAAAAACGAGATCGGTCCGCTGGGAAGCAGGATCTCAAAAGGACTATACCGGTACGCAGTGTTCTTGGACGTACTGGTTCATATCGTTGGGTGGCGTTGCAAATTCACCAACGATGCAATCGAAAAGCTTCACAAGGATTCTAACCGCAGAGTTGCACAGGCAAAGGGCATGATTGATTTGGGAATGCTTTTCGAGGACGCCGAAGAAGAGGAATAAAAAATAACCTACTGTAACCTATTATAACCTATTGACAAATAGGTTATAATAGGTTATACTGTTAATGAACAAGGAGGTGCTCTTATGTCAGATATCTATAACCGCATCAGCGAGCTTGAGCAAGAGATTTCATTGCTCCCCTTAGGATATATTTCGGAAAAGACCATTTACGGCAAAGTACGTTACTACCGTCAATGGACAGAGAACGGAAAGCTGAAAAGCGAGTATATCCCCGAGAAAGACTACGAGGACGTCAAGCACGCGATCGATCAAAGACGCAAGCTGCAGGACGAACTGAAAAAGCTAAAGAAACAAGTACCGCAGCAAGCTACCGTGCAAACGGTATACAGCGAATACGAAACCAACGTGATGCTCGGAGACGCGTTGCGAAGCGGTTGCAAACAGGTACAGAAGTATCAAAAAAGAGATTGCTTCGAACAGCTCGAAGACTATCTGTACAACGACAGCTACGGTAAAGTTTGTGCTGTATACGGACTCAGAAGAACCGGCAAAACAACAATGTTGTTTCAAGCGATGTCCGAGCTTCCGATAAGCCAAACCGTGTATATAAAAGCCATGGTAACGGATACAATGGCATCGTTGAACAGAGATCTGAAAAAACTCGCGGCAAACGGATACAAATATATCTTCCTCGATGAAGTTACCTTACTTGAGGACTTTATTGACTCTGCCGCGCTGTTCTCCGACATCTATGCTATGCAGGGTATCAAAATCGTGATGTCGGGAACCGATTCGTTGGGATTTTGGTTTGCCGAACACGAAGAGCTCTATGACAGAGTGAAGATGATCCATACCACGTTTATCCCCTTCCGTGAACATGCAAGACTTCTGGGCATCCACGATATCGATGAGTATATTCGATACGGAGGAACGTTGCGTGCAGGAGAAGTTGATTTCGACGATCCCGATCTGAATGTCGCCGATGCTTCCTTCCGCGATGATGAATCCACGAGAAGATATATCGACACAGCCATCTGCAAGAACATTCAGCACAGCCTTACTTGCTGTGAAAGCGGCGGTCACTTCAGGCACCTGATCGATCTCTATGAAGCCAATGAGCTTACCAACGCAATCAACCGTATCATCGAGAACATGAACCACGGCTTCCTTGTAAGCGTTGTAGAGAAAAAATTTCGCCCGGGAGACCTAAGTAACACGCGGAAGAATTTGCGCAAAGAAACCGATCCTGCGAAGCAGAGCGACGCACTTGACAGAATAGACGAGCAAGATGTTTTGTATCGAGTAAAGCATCTTCTTGACATCAAGGAAAAGGATGAGCTTACCGTAAAGCTGACACCTGCTCACGTTGCCGAGATCAAAGAATATCTCCGTGCGCTTGATCTGATCGTTGATTGCCCCACGAGAACCATCTCGTCCCCCGATCCTATCGACCACGTTTTGTTCACCCAGCCCGGTATGCGCTACTGCCAGGCGCAAGCGTTGGTCCACTCTCTTATGAAGGATCCGTCCTTCGACGATATCAGCGAGCGGGAGAAACGCCTTGTAATAAACCGTCTGCTTGATGATGTCAAGGGCAGAATGATGGAGGATATCATTCTCCTCGAATGCGCAAAGGTGGCAGAAGAGCATCAAAGCGTATTCAAGCTTATGTTCGACCGCGGTGAATTTGATATGGTGGTATACAACTCCGAGCTGGATGCATGCGCCATCTACGAGATCAAACACAGCGACCAAATTGTAGACAAACAATATCAGCATTTACGTGACGAAGCTCTGTGCAATCAGGCAGAAAGCAGATTCGGCGAGATCGTAGAGAAGACGGTGTTGTATCGCGGTGAAGACAATGACGAATTACTCGATATTCAATACAAAAATGCAGCAAGGTTTTTGGAAGCACTCCCCGGATCTATTGACATCGATCAAGGACAAGGCTTCTCCATAGATATTTGGTAAACAACCTTTATGAGCCATATTCCGTTATTTGCGGAATATGGCTTTTTGTATTTTCAAAAAACATTACGATAATCTCTGGATATATGCAAACCTTTGTGGTATTGTATGTAGCTAACGAAAGGAGTTGAAAATCAATGCAAAAGAAATTACTAACCAACGGTAATGCGTTCAAGCGCACGGACGGACGATGGTGCGGTGTGGTTTGGTATATGGATGAGAGCGGAGAGCGAAAGCGAAAAAGCTTCTCGGGCACGACCAAGCAAGAGGTCAACAAAAAGATGACGGAATACATCGCCGAGTTCGACAAGATGGTCGAGGCAAGCGATGAGAGCAAAAAGACATTGCGAGAGAGTATGCAGAACTGGTTACAAGTGTTCAAGTTCCCGTCTGTAGAGAGGACAACCTACGACCGACTTGAATGTACCGCCAAGAACCAAATATATACTATCCTCGGCGATAAAATTGTTGGCGATATTAAGGCATCGGACATCAAGCAGTTGCTAAACCATTGGATGAGTGAAAATTACGCATATACGACAGTGAAGAAAGTATATATCATCCTCGGCGAATACTTCCGCTACCTTATGCAGCAAGAGCTGATACAAAAGAACCCCATGCAGAGCGCACCTATGATTAAGAAGGCGAACTTTATGGCGGCGCAAGGCAAGGAGAATTTGCCTACCAACGAAACGGTTACAATCTTCTCGCCCGAGGAAATCGCAAAGATAAAAGAAGAAGCATCGAAGCAATATGCAACGGGCAAGAAGCTATACAAGCAAGCGGGTGCAATATTCCTTATGCTTAACACGGGGTTGAGGACGGGCGAGGCGCTTGGGCTGCTGAACAGCGACATTGATTTAGAGAACCGTGTGTTGCACGTTCAGAGAGGCGTTAAGCAACGTAACGTGCGCGACGGATACGAGCAGGTTGGTCCGAAAACCGAAATGGTGGTTGGGAAATTGAAGTCCGCATCGAGCAAGCGCGACGTACCCTTGAACGACACGGCGATACAAGCCATAAAGGAGATGCGAGAGGAGATATACTTGGGCGAGGACTTCCCTCTTATACCCGACATCAATGGAAACTTCCTCAAGCCCGAGCGATTCAGACGGCGTTACTACCGCCTGTTAGACGGCGCAGGCATCGAACA
>JAZTXO010000091.1:0-7002 GCA_045636445.1 Eubacteriales bacterium
CTCTGGATAATTCCTTAATAAACTTTGTTGAGGAAACCGAAGATTCAGAGGTTTCACTCGGTGATGTATCCGTTGAGCCGGATTTGAGTGAAAATAACGACATAAATCACTCGGTAATGTTCGTTGATGCCGAAGAAGCCGACCTTATCGTAAGTGACGATGAGGCTAGAGCGAGCATCGAGCTTGTTGTGGATTCTGTATCTCACAGCGGCAAGATGTTTGAGATAAATCTTGATACCATTTGTGACAACTTTGAAAACGGTGATACTGTAAATCTTGCAGCTCTTAAGGCAAAAGGGCTTGTAAGTGATTCTTATGGCAGAGTTAAGGTGTTGGCGCGAGGTACTATGACCAAAACGCTTACCGTATTTGCCGACCGTTTCTCTATCCAGGCGGTAAAGATGATAACGCTTGCGGGCGGTCACGCTGAGCAGTACAAGTAAGCGAAAGCTTTTATGTACAAAAAATCAACAAAAAAGGGCAGGGTGCAAGAAAATTGCAACCCTGCCTTTAATATTTTTAAAGGTAAAATTCGTTATATTCCGAAAAAGAGAATTTTTATTTGATATAAGGAAAAATCAAACCGTTTTGGTGAATTTTATTTTTATTTCCTTCAGGTCATCGCATTCTTTGGTATGTATATCAAAGAATTCATAGCTTTTTTCAAAGGAGGAGGAAGAAACAATCAAATCAACATCCTCGGGCAAGACCTCAAAATATTTCAAAATCTTTTTTACCGCCCTGTATCCACCTGGCACTCTGTCTCTGTAAAGATTAACTTCAATTGCAGTATAATCCTTGTCGATTGCCCAATCCAGCATAGGCGGTTGCTCGTCAACACCGAAAAGCTCAACCTTGGTTTTGCGGTGCTTTACAATAGTTAAAATCAGTGTTTTTCCTTCAACGATAAGAGCTTTTTCCTTCGATGAAAAAGGCCCTACGGATTTTATCATATCGTATGAAATAATAACCACCCTAAATAGGTATATGAAAATAAATATTGCGATGCCGATAAGAGCAATAATAAGGGGATAAAGCTTAAAAGCCCCCTCAACGTTTGCATTGTATTTGATTGCAATGTACAATAAATAAATTATCGGAAGCTCGGTAAGATACATCAGAAGCGATGTTGAAAGCAGCGATAGTTTTTTCATACTTATTTCTCCGTTTTTTCTATACTTTCCGAGAGCCTTTGCATCAGCGAAGCAGTCCTCTCTCGGTCGACTTTTACAATACGTCTGTCATAGGTCATAAGTCCGTTCGTTTCATCTTCAATGTCAGAAACCTGGGTATAAACCAAGGCAGAAATGCCTTTCGGCACAAGCGGAAGTATTTCGTTTTCGTAAAGATTTATAAATCCGTTTTCAAATTGCTCTCTTGTTTCGTAGAGCTTGTAGCCGTAGTTATCCTCGGTTGATAAATGCCCGGAAATGCGGTGTGAATATCCGCCGAACTCGCTGATTACAAGAGGCTTGTCTGTAAGTTTTCCAAGCTTTACGGCTTTGAAATAAACGTGGCGGGAATCAACGTCGCTTTTCTTTCTCACAAACCAGCCGGAGGTAGCATCGAAAATTTTGTCGGGAGCTAGTGCTTTTGCCGTCTCGTAGGCTTTATCGGCACAGAACTGTCCCCATCCTTCGTTGAAGATGGTATAATAAAGAACGCTGGGGAATTTTTCGGTGTGTTCTATTGTTGCTTTCATTTCTCTTAGGAAAATTTCCCTTGATTTCTTGCTTCTGTGGCGGAAATTATCAGGGAAGCGTTTTAATCCAACGGTAGGAAGAGCCGTATCTAAGATAAATGAATAACCCGAGTTGTTGACCATATCCTGAAATACTACCATACCAAGAGTGTCGCAAAGGTAATAGAATATTTCCGGCTCAACCTTAATATGCTTTCTCAACATATTAAAGCCTAAGGATTTTGCGGTCAAAATATCATCTCTAAAGCCGTCGGAGGTGGCGGGGAGGAAAATTCCGTCAGGAAAATATCCTTGATCAAGAAGTCCGTTGAAAAGATAAGGCTTTCCGTTAAGGCAAAGTCTCGGAATACCTTTTATTACTTCGGATGTAATTGAACGCAGAGCAAAATAGGAAGAAACCTTGTCCTCTCCCGATTCAATAACAAAATTGTAAATATAAGGATTTTCAGGACTCCAAAGCCTTTTGTCGCTTGGGGAAATCCTAATTTTATCACCCTCAAATTCGAAAACCTCACCGCTTTCTGTAAGGGTGATTTTTTTCTTGTTTTCGCCGCCAAAGACGCATATCTCAGCACTTTCGGTATCGGTTTTTACCGTGATTTTCGTGATATAATTTTTTGGAACGCTCTCAATCCACACCGTCTGCCAAATACCGCTGACGGGTGTGTACCACATTCCACCGCGTTTTTTCGTCTGTTTGCCGTAAGGATATACTTTATCAAGGTCGTCACGTACGGTTACGGTAAGCTCGTTTTCTTTCGCTAACAGCTCGGTAATATCGAAGGAGAAGGGAAGATATCCCCCCTCGTGACTTCCGACTCTCTTGCCGTTAAGAGAAACCTCGCAGATAGTATCCACAGCACCGAAATGTAAAATTACACGCTCCGCTATAAAACCGTCGGGCAGACTGAAATCCTTTTTGTAGTGCAAAAACGCCCCCTTGGGAATTTCCTTGCAATAGCCCGAAAGTCTTGATTCGGCTGGAAAGGGCACAAGTATTTTTTCAGAATAATTTTCGGCTCTTTTTTCCTTTGTAACCGCAAAGTCCCAAAGACCGTTAAGGCACAAAAAAGAGTTACGGACAAGACTCGGTCTTGGATATTCGTTCCAGGGGAGCTCTTTATTCATTTTCTCCTCGTAAGCCGTTGTGAGATGAGTTATTTCCTTTTTCATATAATCTCCCCTTTCTTCTTTTCATTATATTTTAACATTAAATTGTAAAAAATACAACACCTTTGTTCTAAAAATATGTAAATAAGATGTCCTTTATAAAGAATAAACAAATAAAGCCGATAAAATTCTACTTTATTTTCAATATTAAATGTTTTCTTCGACTTGCAATATTCGATTTTGTGTGTTACAATATATATTATAAATTTATTAAAATATTTTTGTCAATCTGATATAAAAAGGGGTGGTAAAATGTTTTCTCTTGGATTTGATAACGACAAATACCTGAAGCTTCAATCGCAAAAAATAAAGGAGAGAATCTCGCTTTTCGGAGAAAGGCTCTATCTTGAATTTGGCGGTAAGCTTTTTGATGATTTCCACGCATCCCGCGTTCTTCCCGGATTTGCGCCCGACAGTAAAATAAAAATGCTTATCGAGCTTAAGGACGAAGCGGAAATAATCATATCTATAAATTCCGAGGATATTGAAAAAAATAAGGTAAGAGGCGACCTTGGTATAACCTATGACCTCGACGTGCTTCGTCTTATTGACGCTTTTCGCGGATACGGGCTTTACGTCGGCTCTGTTGTTATGTCAAGATATAGAGCAACCCCCGCTGCCGATGCCTTTAAGCAGAAGCTTGAAAAGCTCGGAATCAAGGTTTATAAGCATTATGCTATCGAGGGTTATCCTCATAACATACCTCTTATCGTTTCCGATGAAGGCTTTGGTAAAAACGAATATGCAGAGGCAACTCGCTCTATCGTCGTAGTTACCGCTCCCGGCCCAGGTTCGGGTAAAATGGCAACCTGCCTTTCCCAGATATATCACGAGAGCAAGATGGGCAGAAAGTCGGGATATGCCAAGTTTGAAACCTTCCCCGTATGGAATATTCCGTTAAATCACCCGGTAAACCTTGCTTACGAGGCAGCAACCGCAGACTTGAACGACGTTAATATGATCGATCCCTTCCATCTTGAAGCTTACGGCGAAACTGCGGTAAACTATAACCGTGACGTTGAGGTGTTCCCGGTTCTTCGTTCTATGCTTGAGGGAATTCTCGGAGAATGTCCTTACAAATCTCCTACGGATATGGGCGTTAATATGGCAGGATTTTGCATTTACGACGACGGAGCCGTTTGCAGCGCTGCAAAGCAGGAAATTGTAAGACGTCATTACAACGCTCTTTGCAATATGCGTAAGGGTAACGGTAACGAGGTTGAAATACAGAAGATAGAGCTTCTTATGCAAAAACTCAGATGTGTTCCCGAGCTTGAGCGTAGATGCGTTCTTCCCGCGCTTAATAAGTCTGACGAAACCGGTGCTCCCGCTGTTGCAATAGAGCTTAACGACGGCAGGGTGGTAACCGGAAAGACCTCATCTCTTCTCGGAGCTTCAAGCGCTGCGCTTCTTAACGCGCTTAAGGCACTTGCGGGAATTGATGCTGACGTTGATATTATTTCCCCCGAAATTCTTGAGCCTATCCAGAAGTTAAAAATCGAGAACCTCGGAAACCACAATCCGAGACTTCATACAGACGAGGTTCTTATCGCGCTTTCTATTTCTGCGGTAAATAACCCCGATTCTCAAAAGGCATTCGATGCTATTCCCAAGCTTAAGTATGCCGAGGTTCATTCAACCGTAATACTTTCTCAGGTTGACGCATCTACCTTCAGAAAACTCGGTGTGAACCTTTCATGTGAGCCTAAATATCAGACTAAAAAGCTTTATCATAATTAAGGAGAAAACTATGTTTGATAAAAACCACGTCCTGCTTTTTGTTTTTGTAGGTATCATTGTTTCGGTCGTTCTTGCTCAGTCGGTGTATTTCCTTGTAAAGGCGATTCGTCGTGCTAAGGCAATCGGAATGGATAAAAAAATAATCAGCAAGACTATTAAATCCTCTGCAATTTTTACAATTGCGCCTGCTGTTGCAATAGTAATTACCGTAATCAGCCTTTCCCAGTCTCTTGGAATTGCTCTTCCTTGGCTAAGGCTTTCGGTCGTAGGCTCTCTGTCCTACGAAACGATCGCAGCGGCAAATGCTGCAAGCGGAATGAAAACCTCTCTTTCGGCTCTTGTTAACGGAATGACCGCTTCGCAATACGTTACGATAGCGCTTGTAATGACCGTTTCCATAATGGTGGGCATTTGGCTTGTTCCCGCTATCGCAAAAAAATATCAAAAAGGTCTTATCAAGTTTGAAGATAAGGACAAAAAGTGGTCGGACATACTTCAAAACTCGCTGTTCATAGGTATGATTTCGGCATTTGTGGGATATGTATTCTGCGACGTTAGCCGACTTTGGAGCGAAAGTGCAAGATTCGTTAAGGAAACCAATGAATTCGGTGAAAAAGTAATGGTTGAATATACTCAAAATTCCGGACTTGTTCCCGTTTTCGTTATGGTAATCAGCGCGCTTCTTATGTGCGTGTTCGGCGTTCTCATTAAAAAATTAAAGTGGAAATGGCTGAACGAATATGCTTTGCCTATTTGTATGGTAGTGGGCATGGCTGCGGCGATACCGCTTACGGCTGTATTTGGAGGTAAGGCGTAATGAAAAACAAAAAGCAACTTTCTTATATGGATTCGGTTCACCGTGACGGTACTGCCTGGAACATAACGATAATGGTGCTTCTAATGGCATTCCCCGTTGCGGTTGGTATGATTTTTGAAGCCTGGCCCGATTGGGAAGGCTTTGCGAAGGGAATAATCGCTACCGCACCGATGTATTGGGCGGTTGGCGTAGTTGAGGTAATTACATTTATCCCGATGCTTGGAGCAGGCGGCTCATATCTGTCCTTTGTAACGGGTAACATTTCCAACTTGAAGCTTCCTTGCGCTATCAATGCTCTTGAAAATGCCGAGCTTGACGTCAAGAGCGAGGAGGGCGAGATCGTCTCTACAATCGCAATTGCCGTTTCTTCCATAGTTACCACCTTTATAATAATTATCGGTGTAATTCTTATCGTGCCTCTTGAGCCTATTCTTGCAAGAGAAGAGCTGAAACCCGCATTTGATCAGCTGCTTCCCGCATTGTTTGGCGGACTCGGCGTAGCTCTCGTTTCAAAGAATTGGAAAATTGCCGTAGCACCGGTTATTCTTATGCTTCTACTCTTCATATTCGTTCCGGCACTCAATTCTTCTACAGTTGGAATTATGGTTCCTGTTGGAGTTGTATTTACAATTGTTGTTTCCAGAATTCTTTATAAAAAAGGCATTATATAACAGTTCCCGAAAGGAAATAAATTATTATGGGATTTTTAATCGCAGGGCTTAGTTCTCTCGGTGCTCTTATATTATTGATTCTAGTTCTTGTTATTCGTGCATTGGCATTTCGCCCCGAAAAGCAGGAAAAGGAAAAGGTTGCTCCGATTTTTGTAAACAACGAAAAAGCGGTGTCCGACCTTGCAGAAATGATCAAATGTAAAACCGTATCAAGCGAAATCAAGTCCATGGAGGACGAAAGGGAGTTTGAAAAGTTTGAGGCTCTTTTGCCAACACTTTTCCCGAACGTATTCAAAAAATGCTCTTTTGAAAAGCCGTCGGACAGATCGCTTCTCTTTAAATGGCAGGGTAAATCTCACGATGCTCCCACAGTTCTTATGTCTCATTACGACGTTGTAAGCGTTGTTGAAGAGGACTGGGAAAAGCCGCCATTTGACGGAATACAGGAAAACGGTGTTCTTTGGGGCAGAGGTACTCTTGATACCAAAGGAACGCTGAACGGTGTTCTTCAGGCGGCGGAGCTTCTTATTGAAGAAGGCTATGTTCCTGAAAATGATATTTACTTTGCATTTGCAGGGGATGAAGAGGTTAACGGACACGGTGCAATAGCCATCGTTGATCTCTTTGAAAAACGCGGCATAACTCCCGGACTTGTCCTCGACGAGGGCGGCGCGGTAGTAGAAAACGTATTTCCCGGTGTAAGTGCTCCTTGCGCTCTTATCGGAATTGCCGAAAAGGGACTTGTTAACATTGAGTATTCGATAAAGGGCGGAGGCGGTCACGCATCATCTCCTGCGGCTCATACACCCGTAGGTAAGCTTTCCGCAGCCTGCGTTAAGGTTGAAAACTCACCCTTTAAGTTTGGCATATCCAAGCCGGCACTTGCGCTCTTTGATACTGTC
>JAZTXO010000092.1:0-10523 GCA_045636445.1 Eubacteriales bacterium
GGTGGCAGTCATAGGCTGACGGATGAGGATGATTTGGTTGCCTTGCGGCAAGTGTAGAGTTATGATTGCCTTACGGCAAGTTTAAAGTTAAAAAAGAGCTTTCCCACGGAAAGCTCTTTTTGTTAGCTCACTTTATATGAAATCTTCGACGAAGCTCTCTTACGAAATCCTGACCAAGCAGGATTATAAGAACTGCAAGGAACAGCACCGATTCGCCAAGAAGAACGATAAAGGGCCAATTGCGAGCAGCGGGGAAGAAGTAAAGCGCCGCGGCAGAGCCGACAATCGACAGAAAAATAAAGTTGATTAAG
This sequence comes from Eubacteriales bacterium, assembly GCA_045636445.1. Classification (GTDB taxonomy): domain Bacteria; phylum Bacillota; class Clostridia; order Oscillospirales; family CAG-272; genus UBA1740. The sequence continues at coordinate 312 of JAZTXO010000092.1, forward strand.
GGGAGAAGATTGTGCTTTTGGGTTTCTGTATCAACAAACAAAAATATCATGCAGGCGATAATACCGCCAAAAGAGACTATGGGAATAACGAAAACCGCATAGATAGGCACAAGGAAAATTTCTATAAGCAAAAGAATAAGACAGCTCCATACGACCGCTTTTATAGCCTGGCTGATTTTGTTGTATTCAACAAGGTCGGTGGAAAGGGCGAGATTCCAGATAACTAAAAGCGCCGCCACCGCAACAACGCACCAATAAGGTTTGCCCACAATAACGTTTACTATAACCGAAGCCAAAGCGATAGCGATAAAGGGCCAACGCAAAATCCGAAGCATTCTGCGTCGGTTGGCAGAGCCTTTTGTGATTTTCGGGTAGGTGTTTTTAATTTGCATAATAGTCGCTCCCCTCTACCTCGGTCTCCAATCCGTCTGCCTTTAGCAAATCGTACATTTTTTCCTCAAAGGAGGGGTCGGATGTCATTTTTGAAACCGTAAACGTGCAGGTGTTGCCGAAAGTCACCGCAGTGCAGGCAAGGCGATTGGTCATTTGAGCGCCAAGACAGAAGTCCATATAAGCGATATGTTCGTCAAACTCCTTCGGCATATCCACAACGCCAAGATTTGAAAAGGTCGAGGTGTATAATTTCTCTCCAAGGAAGCCGTAAACCGTCTTTGCAATAGGCTGTTTTATGACAAGAGGAACAAGTCTTATCGAGCCGACAAGCTTAACCGTCGCCGTTATCATTTCGTGCATTTTTTCCTTGGCGGATTTTTCTTTTATCTGACGGCTTATCTCCGAAACAAGCTCTTCCCTCTCCCAGTTTGCCTCTAAGGGAATCTTGACTCCGCAGTACATCGAAAAGTTACGCACTGTGCGTGAGGGATAATATTTTCGCATATTTACCGGGATTTGAATGTGCAAATCTCCCGACGTTTCGTCGGTTGACGCTCTCAGAGCGTAAAGCATCTGCATCGTAAGATAGGATGTGACGGTTGTACCAAGCTCCTTTGCCTTTTTGTGAAGGGCGGTTGCGTCTAATTTGAAGTGTAAAACCCGACAGGGCTTTCTTTTTGCAAGTTTGCCGTTCATCTGCAAAGCAGGCTTGTCAACAAATCCCGACGAAGCCTTTGCCCTTTCCACCTTCAGAAAGGCGTTTTCAAGTTCACTTGCAACAGGCGTGTCGTTTACGTTCCAAATGTCGCCCAAAGGGGCTCTGACGCCAAGGAGTCTTAAATATTCGGCGCAAAGAGCTTTAAGGAAAATCATACCCCCCGTTCCGTCGGTAAGTATGTGGAAAAATTCCGCGCTGACACGGTTTTTGTAATAAATTATACGAAAGGACTTTGAGCCGCTAAGCGAAACCTTTATAGGCTGACAGAGAACGTCACGCTCGGCTTCTATCGAAAAATGCCTTTTAACCGCGTCAAGATAGTGCCAGAAAAAGCCCTTTTTCAAAGTTGTTGCAAAGCTGGGGAAGCGTTTTATTGTAAAGGAGAGGGCAATCTGCAAAATTTGCGGAATAATCTCTTCCTTAAAATATACCGAAAGTCTGAAAATCTGCTGTCTGCCGTGTTCCATTGAGACCGGATAAATTTTCGCCGCGTCGTCAAGGGGATACCATGCCACAGCCGACCTTGCGTAAAATCCGCCGAGATTGGAGAGGGAAAGACGGGAAAGCGTCTCTTCAACAGATACCCCTCTTTCAAAAAGAAGCATTATAGCTCCCTCGAAATCTGCTCTGAACTTTTTAAGCTCCTTTTTTGGCAGAGAAAAATGCAGCTCGAACTCGGAAAAATATTTGTCAATAAGCCGACGGTCGCTCTCGTCAAGGCTCTCTAAAAATGCCGAAAAACCACTCTTCGATTTTTCCATAACGCAACTCCTTTCCGTTCATTTAGCACTCACGCCGATATATATTTTAGCATATTCGGTTAGGTTTTGCAAGATAAATTTTTCAGCTAAAATCGTTTGGCAAAGCAGAGCCGATATCATATTTCTAAACTCTCAATTCTCATTTATTTTGCGTGGATATTTAAGAAAAATTCGGTGACGGATAGGGAGAAATCTGTCTTTCAAGACCTTATGAGTTCGACTAAGCAAAAAGACTTTCCCTCGTGCCGCTGCTCCCCAACACGCTTCGCCGGGAAGGCTTTTTAGGCCCCTTTGTGTAAAGGGGCTGCCGAGGCACGAGGCTGGGGGATTGACCGCTTCGCTACCCAACACGCTTCGCAGATGAAGTCCGGCTGCGGAGTGATAAAAAAGAGAGAACAAATCGGTTCGATCCGAAATGCTCTCTCTTTTGTTTGTAATAAGGGGGGAACCCGTTTTAAATTTGACAGGTCAAATCTTACGTTTGCAAATAGCGAATTACTTCGCTTTACAAGTTGCTCTTACCTCGTCGAAGGTGTCGGTAACTTCCTTTTCGGGAGCTTTGGTAAGAAGCGAAACTACAACGATCATAACCGCGCTGAGAATGAAAGCGGGAAGAAGCTCATAAATATCCCACGCTCCGCCAAGAGGACGAACGAGGTACTTCCAGATAAATACCATAGCGCCGCCGGAAACGATACCTGCAAGCGCACCCCATTTTGTCATTCTCTTCCAGAACAGACCGAAGACTACGGCGGGGCCGAAGGCTGCACCGAAGCCTGCCCAAGCGAAAGATACGATACGGAATACAGAGCTGTCCTGATCCCAAGCAAGGAATATGGCAACGGCTGCAATTACAAGCATTGTTCCTCTTGCAAACCACATTTGCGCCTTTTCCTTCATATTCTTCCACATAAATCTCTTAACAAGGTTTTCGGAAACGGAAGAGGAAGCCGCAAGGAGCTGAGAGTCTGCGGTTGACATAATGGAAGCGAGGATTCCTGCAATAATGAAGCCTGCCAGAAGCGCTGCAAAGGTGTCAAGCTTTGCAATTTCGTTTGCGATAACGATAACGATGTTTTCGGAGTCAAATCCTTCGGTAAAGAGTCCGTTTTTGGTAACGAAAGCGAAGCCGAGAACGCCGATAAAGATTGCAATACCCATTGAAACGGTAACCCAAACGGAAGCAACTCTTCTTGCAAGAGGAAGCTTCTTGGGATCTTCAATAGCCATAAAGCGAAGAAGAATGTGAGGCATACCGAAGTAACCAAGTCCCCAAGCAAGAGTGGATACAATAGGCAGGAAGCCGTAGCTTGTTCCGTTTGTGCCGAATATGTTGAAATACTGAGAAAGGTTGTCAATACCGGTTGTGTTGTTAAGAATCATTTCCTTTACGGCTTCAAGACCGCCCGCGTTTTCAACACCGAAGCAGATTACAACAAAGAGAGCGAGAGTCATAATGATTGACTGAACAAGGTCGGTGGTGGATGCCGCAAGGAAGCCGCCAAGAACGGTGTAGGCAACAAGGATAACCGCGCCAACGATCATTGCCGTATGGTAATCTATGCTGAAAAGACTGGATGCAAGCTTACCGATAGCCGCAAAGCCGGAAGCGGTGTAGGGAATGAAGAACACGATAATAACGATAGCGGCTATTGCCGTAAGGAAGCCCTTTTTATCGCCAAAACGGTCGGAGAAGAAGGCGGGAATTGTGGTCGAGCGTGTTTTCTCGGTATAAATTCTTATTCTTCTTGCTACAATAAGCCAGTTTATGTAAGTACCTACCGCAAGACCGATAGCAGTCCAAAAGGCTTCCGCAAAACCGGTTGTGTTTCCTTGAACTCCGGTAAGAAGCGCAACTCCGGGAAGTCCCATAAGAAGCCAAGAGGACATATCCGATGCCTCGGCGCTCATTGCTGTAACAAAAGGACCAAGCTTTCTTCCGCCCAGATAAAAATCGTCGGAGGACTTGTTTTTCTTAGCCAACTTTACGCCAAGGTATATCATATAACCAAGGTAAATCACAATGGCTAAGATAATCATTGTGGTTTTCATATTTAATTCTCCTTAAAAAGTAAAAATATGCTAGTATTTTACCATAATAAAGCGGGGTTGTCAATACAGAACTTATTCTAGACGATTTTTAGTAATATCGGAAAAAATCCTTGGAATATAAGGATTTATAAATAGAACGATAACTAAACTGTAATTGTAAACAATCTGTGAACTGCTTGAAATTTTTACCTTTTTTGTGATAAAATAAGTAAAAAAGGTTTTTTCGCTTTGGTTTTTGCTTTCCCGCTATGAGAAATACTTTTCGGAATAAACGAGATAGGGTATTTCGGGAGTTTTAACTTAAATTTTCGGCAGGGGAGCGGTTTTTTCAAAGCGGGCGTAACGTATTACTAATATTAAGGAAGAATTTTTATGAGAAAAAGCAATCCGCAAACGAAAAGTAAAATAATTTCCGCAGCTTGGCGGCTTTTTTACGAGAGGGGATTTGAAAACACCTCGGTTGAGGAAATAGTCGAGCTGTCAGGCACTTCAAAAGGCTCTTTTTATCACTACTTCGAGGGAAAAGACGCTCTTCTCGGTACTCTTTCCACCCTTTTTGACGAAAAATACGAAGAGCTTCTTCCAACGATACCCAACGGCACAAGCAGCATTGACGCCCTGATGTACCTTAACAAAGAGCTGTTTTTAATGATAGAAAACAGTATTTCAATAGAGCTTTTGTCAAGACTTCTTGCAACCCAGCTTTTCGCCAAGGGAGAAAGACAGCTTCTCGACCGCAACCGCACCTATTTTAAGCTGCTTTTAAAAATTGTAAAGGAGGGACAAGAAAGAGGGGAGCTTCGGTCTGACGTTTCGGCAAACGAAATAGTAAAGGCGTACGCCCTTATCGAGAGAGCCTTTATGTACGATTGGTGTCTTTGCTCGGGAGAGTATTCTCTTGCCGCCTATTCTTCTCCTCTCTTGCTCGCTCTTCTTGACAGCTACAAAAGCTAAAGTGCCTTTCTGAATAATCCGAAAAAACAAAAAACCACCCAAAATGTAATGCTTTGTTAGCAAAACGGGTGGTTTTTATATGTTTTTTAATTAAATGTTGATTTTGTTCTCTACGGTATAGAGCTTCATAAGACCGGCAATTCTGTCCTCAATTCGAGCCTTCATAGCTGCGATGTCCTCCTCGGAGAACTTGTCGAGCTGACCGGGCTTAAGAGTGTTCTTATACATATTATCCATAGTGAGAGCGAAGTTAATATCAAGGGTGAGAAGCTCACCGTTGCGTTCGCAAACAACAACGTTGGACTCGCCGCGAAGAAGAGCCTCAACTGCGAATACGCCAAGCTTAGATGCGAATACTCTGTCAACGAGAGTGGGGTTACCGCCTCTTACAATGTGAGCAAGACGGGCAAACTTAGTCTCAACTCCGGTTTCCGTTTCAATCTTCTTTGCAAGAGCAGGGCCGTAATCGCTGCCAACGCCCTCGGAAACGATAACGATGAAGTTACGCTTACCCATTTCGCGTCCCTTCTTTATCTTCTTGCAGATAGAATTGTCGTCATAGGGGAATTCGGGAACAACAACTGCGGTAGCGCCCGAAGCAATTGCGGTATTAAGAGCAATATCACCCGCGCCGCGGCCCATAACCTCAACTACGTTACATCTTGCGTGAGATTCGCAGGTGTCACGAAGCTTGTCAACAACGTCGATAACGGTGTTCATAGCGGTGTCAAAGCCGATGGTGTTATCGGAAGAAGTGATGTCGTTATCGATGGTAGCGGGAATACCGATGCAGGGAATACCGTGGTTGGAAAGGTCGGTTGCGCCTCTGAAAGTGCCGTCGCCGCCTATTGCAACGATACCGTCGATACCGAGTCTCTTACAAGTGTCAAGCGCCTTCTGCATACCCTCGGGAGTCTTAAACTCAAGGCAACGGTCGGAATAAAGGAATGTTCCACCCTTATTTATTATATTGGAAACGTCGCGAGGGCCCATCTTGCGGATATCACCGTCAATAAGTCCCGAGTAACCGCGATAAATGCCGTAAACCTCAACTCCGCGAGCCAAAGCTGTGCGGACAACAGCTCTTGCAGCCGCATTCATACCGGGTGCGTCGCCGCCGGAGGTAAGTACGCCTATTTTCTTAAATTCTTTCATCTCAAAAAGCTCCTTTTCGGTGCGTTTAAACTCTGCAAAAGCAGAGCCACGCCTAATTTCAGCAAAAAATATTATACAATAAATAAATTTTTTTTACAATACTATTTACAGAAATTTTTTTATATTTTTGGGGAAAATGCTTAAAAATTGTAAAATAATAAATTTTTGATTGACAAAACCCCCTTGTGGTGATATAATAATAATAAAATTTTTAGCAATTAAGGAGGTTGCCGCATCATGTATATCGCTCTTATAGCCGACGACCACAAGAAAGAATTAATGGCTCAATTCTGTATTGCCTACTGCAATATTCTTTCAAAGCATCATCTTTGTGCAACCAACACTACCGGAAGCTACGTTTCCGACGCTACCGGTCTTGAAATAGAAACCTTCCTCCCCGGAAGCACCGGCGGTATGGACCAGATAACCTCGAGAGTTTCTTATAACGAGATTGACCTTGTATTCTGTTTCAGAAGCACCGACCCCACAATGACTCCCTACGAGTCCGAGCTTAATCTTCTTCGCGAGTGCGACGTTTATAACATTCCCGTAGCAACCAATATCGCTACCGCCGAGGTTCTTGTTACAGCCCTTGAAGCGGGTACGTTTGATTGGCGTAAGTACGTTAATCCCATAAGCGAGTATATGAAAAACAAGAAAAAATAAGTTAAATTGACAAAAACGGAGCAATCGTCTGCCGTTTTTGTCTTTTTTACAAAAAAGAAGAGTGATTTGTTAAGAAAGGAGGAAGGTCTGATGAAGCTTTCCGGTGTAACCGTCAAGATAAGCTCCGAAATCGAAAATTTCGACAACGGGGAAAGAGAAGTCGAGCGTAGCGAAAGTCTCTCTCAAGGCTTTCTTCATATATATGACGACGGCACGTCTCTCGTCACTTGCTCCGAAAAAACCGACGGCGGAGTCCTGAATACCGAAATTTCGGTTAAGGGAAACACCGTCACCGTCAGCCGAAAGGGAGCTATCGAGAGCAAAATAGAGTTTGCCGAGGGTAAAGTACACAAGTCTGTTTATTCTATTCCGCCTTATCGCTTTGATGCCGAGGTTGAAGCGGAAGCGGTCAAGACGCAAATCTATCCCGAAAAGGGCAGAATAGAGCTGAAATATAAAATGAGGATTGGCGGGGCGGAGCGTCTTGCCATGATGAAAATATGGATATTGCCAAATTCAAGTCTGATTTAAAAGAGGGCAGACTTCAGGGCGTTTACATTCTCGGCGGCGAGGAAGAATACCTTATTCGCTACTATCTCGGAGAGATACGCAAGGCCCTTGACATTGACCCGACCTTTGCAGTTTTCAACAATCCCTCCTACGAGGGCGGCGACGTTGATTTCGGCGAGCTTTTCGAGGCGGTGAAATCTCCGCCTATGATGAGCGATTATAAGCTTATCGAGTGGCGTCATGCCGACTTTTCTTCTATGAAGGAAAGCGACCTTGCTTCTCTTTCGGAGCTTTGCGAACTTGTAAAAGAGTATTCTTACAGCATTTTAGTCTTTACGGCAGAGGGCGAACGAATGGATTTCGGAACACCGAAGCGTCCGTCAAAATTCGTAAGCACCTTTGACAAAACGGCAAATATTTTACGCTTTGAAAAATCCACCGAAACCCAGCTTTACGGCTGGTTAAAGCGTCACTTTGACGCTATGGGAACTGTGGTGGATATGGAAGTTTTAAAGGCTCTCGTTTTCAGAGTGGGAAAATCTATGGACACCCTGCTTTCCGAGGCGGAAAAGCTCAGCTTCCTGGCTCTTTCAAGGGGCAGGGACAAAATAACCGTGGAGGATATTGCCGAGGTTTCCATATCCACTCCCGAATCGGACACCTTTGCTCTTTCCAACGCAATAACCGACCGCAACAAGCAGGCGGCGTTTGTTGCTCTTTTGGACTTAAAGAACCGAAGAGTTGACCCTACTGCGGTGTTCGGAATGGTTGCAAAGACCTTTGACGACCTTCTTTCGGTCTCTATGCTCCTTTGGGACGGAGTGGGAGTTGCCGAAATAGAATCCAGCCTTAAAATGAACCCCTACAAGGTGAAAATCTACCTTTCCGCAGCTAAAAAATACACCCCCGCATCTCTGGCGGAAATTACCGCCGAGCTAACAAGAGCCGATGCCGACTCCAAGTATGGCGGAGTTACGGGATATACGGCAATAGAGCTGTTTTTGGCAAAATATATGTAAAAAGGAAAAAACAATGGCAACAAAAAAGAAAATGACTAAAGCCAGAGCTGTAAAAATGCAGGAAAAAGAGCAAATGCAGGCAAAGGCTAAAAGAAAAAAGACTATAATTATCGCAGTTTCGGTACTGCTTGCGGTTGCAGCGATAGTCGGCATAGCTTTGGCAATAAAATTCAGTTCCAAAACCTATAAAATGGGTACGGGAGCTTGTGAATATCTCGAAACAAGAGACACAAGCGGCAGAGATATAAAGTATGCCGAGTTCTGCATTGAGGACTACGGAAGATTCGTTGTTCTTCTTGACGCAACGGCAGCTCCGAAAACGGTTGAAAACTTCGTTTCTCTTGTTGAAAGTGGTTTCTACGACGGTCTTACCTTCCACAGAGTTATGGAGGACTTTATGATTCAGGGCGGCGACCCCAACGGCGACGGTACGGGCGGCAGTCCTAACACCGTCAAGGGCGAGTTCGAGCTGAACGGCTACCTTAACCCCATAAGCCATAAGCGAGGCGTTATCTCAATGGCAAGGTCGAACGATTACGACTCCGCATCCTGCCAATTCTTTATTTGTAACGCCGATATTTCCCAGAGAAAAGACCAATACGGAAGATTGGCTTACGACGGTCAGTACGCAGCCTTCGGCTACGTTGTCGAAGGACTTTCGGTAATTGACGAAATAACTGCCGATTACGCAAAATATAACGGTGTGATAAATGAGAAATCCGTTCAGCCTGTCATCAAGTATGTAAAAATGCTTGATTCCTGGAAATAAATTTCTTTGGCAAAAAATAAAATATATATTGACTTTTATAAGTTAAATATGTTAAAATATATGCTAATATAAATCTTTGATAAAATAAATGTGTAAATAAAAGAAGTGAGGAAGTAAAAAATGGCAACCTACATCAACGAACCTTCGCATACCTTTAGCGAATATCTGCTTATTCCCGGTTACACCGACGAGAGATGCATTCCTGCAAACGTTTCTCTTAAAACCCCTCTCGTTAAGTATAGAAAGGGCGAGGAAGAATGTCCTCTTTCCCTTAATATTCCTATGGTTTCGGCTATTATGCAGTCGGTTTCCAACGATACTATGGCAATCGCTCTTGCTAAAGAGGGCGGCGTGTCCTTCATCTACGGTAACCAGACCATTGAGGACGAGGCGGCTATGGTTGCCAGAGTTAAGAACTATAAGGCAGGCTTCGTTGTAAGCGATTCCAACCTTACTCCCGACAGCACTCTCGCAGACGTGCTTGAGCTTGTTGAAAAGAACGGCCACAACACTATGGCTGTAACCGACGACGGCACTGCAAACGGCAAGCTTCTCGGTATCGTTACCGGCAGAGATTACCGCGTTTCCCGTATGACCACCGACGAGAAGGTTTCTAACTTTATGACTCCTCTCGATAAGCTCGTTACTGCTCCCGAGGGAACTACTCTCAAGGTTGCAAACGACATTATCTGGGATAACAAGCTTAACTCTCTTCCCATCGTTGACAAGGACGGCAATCTCAAATATTTCGTATTCCGTAAGGACTACTCCCAGCATAAGGAAAATCCCCAAGAGCTTCTTGACGCAAGTAAGAGATACGTTGTAGGAGCAGGTGTCAACTCCCGTGACTACGCAGAGAGAATTCCCGCGCTTGTTGAGGCAGGAGCTGACGTGCTTTGCATCGACTCTTCCGAGGGCTTCACCATCTGGCAGAAAAAGACTATCGACTTCGTTCGTGAAAGATACGGCGATGCAGTTAAAATCGGCGCAGGTAACGTTGTTGACCGTGACGGCTTCCGCTTCCTTGCAGAAGCAGGCGCTGACTTCATTAAAATCGGTATCGGCGGCGGCTCTATCTGTATCACCAGAGAGACCAAGGGTATCGGCCGCGGTCAGGCAAGCGCTGTAATCGAGGTTGCGGCTGCTCGTGACGAGTGGTTCAAGGAAACCGGCGTTTACATTCCGATCTGCTCCGACGGCGGTATCGTTCACGAC
>JAZTXO010000093.1:0-18675 GCA_045636445.1 Eubacteriales bacterium
TAAATTTGTGTACATATCTCTTCGGTAATGCCGCCCTTGCCTATTTGAAAAATAGTATCAAGGCTTTGAGACATTGAACCAAGATATGCTCTTTGTTTACTTGTAAGCATTTAAATCTCCTTAAACCTCAAAAAGTGCAGAAGCAAATTCACCGGCAGAAAAAGGCTTCATATCGTCAATTTGCTCTCCGACACCAATAAATTTAACCGGAATACCAAGCTCGTCACGGATGGATATAATAATACCGCCCTTTGCAGTGCCGTCAAGCTTTGTAAGAACAAGACCGGTGATCTTCGAAGCTTCTTTAAACTCCTTAGCCTGATAAACAGCATTCTGGCCGGTTGTTGCATCAAGAACCAAAAGGGTTTCCTTTGCGGAATCGGGAAGCTCTCGGCCGATTACTCTGTCGATCTTGGCAAGTTCGTCCATAAGATTTTTCTTATTATGGAGTCTTCCTGCTGTATCTATAAGCAAAACGTCCGCATTTCTGCTTTTAACTGCGTTAATAGCATCGAACACAACAGATGCGGGATCAGCACCTGCCCCCTGCTTAACAATATCAACGCCTGCTCTGTCACACCAAACGGTAAGCTGCTCTGCTGCCGCAGCACGGAACGTATCCGCAGCCGCAACAACAACCTTTTTACCCTGCTCTTTTAAATCGTGAGCAATTTTACCGATAGAAGTAGTTTTACCAACACCGTTAACACCTATAACAAGGATAACGGAGGGTTTTGTAGAAAGATTAAGAGGCTCGTGTTCGCCTATCATCTCGCGAAGAATAGCGAAAAGCTCATCCTTAACAAGCTCCGGCTCTTTTATCTTTTTATCAATAACAGTCTCTCTAAGAGTATCAAGAATTTTTTCGGTGCAGCTAACTCCAACGTCAGCCGAAATTAGCAATTCCTCAAGCTCATCAAAAAGGTCCTCATCAACCTTCGCAAAGCTTTTAAAAATATTTTCAATTTTATCTACAATAGCAGACTTTGTCTTAAACAGTCCGCTTTTCAGCTTGTCAAAGAACCCCATCTAAAAGCTCCTTTTGTCTTCCTTCAATTTCGTTTACGTTAAGCTCGATAGCCTGAGAAATACCACGTTGAGGCATCGTTACACCGTAAAGTCTATCACCAATCTCCATAGTACCACGTCTATGAGTGATAAGGATAAACTGGGTGCCATCATCAAATTTTTTGATATACTCGCCAAATCTGAATACGTTAACTTCATCAAGAGCAGCCTCAATCTCATCAAGTATACAGAAGGGAGTGGGATTAACCTTAAGAATGGCAAACAGAAGAGCAATGGCAACAAATGACTGTTCACCACCCGAAAGAAGCGAAAGGCTCTTGATTATCTTTCCGGGAGGAGCCGCCTTAATTTCTATACCGGAAGTAAGTACGTCATCCTGCTCGGTAAGCGAAAGCTCGGCACTTCCTCCGCCAAACAATTCTCTGAACGTAGTTCCGAAATTACGGTTAATGGCATCAAATGCGGTAACAAAGCTTGTACGCATTTCGTCCTCAAGACGGTATATAATGTCGGTAAGCTCTTCGTAAGATTTTGTCAAATCGGAATACTGTGTTTTAAGTGAATCGTATCTTGCCTTGACCTGAGCATATTCCTCAATTGCACCCGGATCGTAGTTTCCAAGCGCACGAAGCTTGGATCTGCAAGAGGATTGAACGGCAGCAGCCTCATCACGATTTTCTGCGGTAACCTGAGGGTAATTGAGAGCAATAGCTTCCTCGTAGGTGATTTCATAATCATCCCAAAGTTGAGAGCCAAGCTTATCCTGCTTCTCTACCAAAAGATTATACTGATTTTCATGCTTTAGAGCCGATTCAAAGCAGGTTTGTCTTGCGGACGTTTTATCCTTGATTCTAATACGAATTTGATTAAGCTCGCGGTCAAAATCATCGTTGTTATGTTCAACGTCAAGTCGTTTCTGCCTGAGATTTTCAAGCTGTTCTTCAAGTTTTGTATATTCATCGCTATCTTCCGACTTCTTCGAAATAAGTCCGGAACGCTTTGCTTCAAGCTCGGAAATTCTTGCAATTTGAATATTTTTGTTTTCATCGAGCTCTTCAATTCTTGATTCAACTTGAGAAATAAGGAGATTGACATTATCAATATCCTTGCGTTCCTCGGCAATCTTTACAGCGAGATCGTTGGTCTTTGATACAGACTCATCTCTTTGCTCGTCAAGAACGCCCATCTCTTCGCCTCTGCGGCTTCTAAATGAACGAAGTCCGGCAATTCTTTCAAGATTTGCCTCGTATTCAGCCGTAAGCGTGACAATTTCCTCATCGGCCCTTCTCTGCTGATTCTTAAGACCTTCGAAATCCTGCTTCAGCTTTTCTATAATTTCAAGGTTTGCATTATATTTAGCCGTTGCGCTGTCAAGAGCTGCAAACTGCGAACGTGAAAGAGTAAGCAAAAGCTCCTTTTCCTGTTCTGTGTTTCTTGCATTCTCCTTAGCGGATGCAATTTCAGCTTCAAGCTCACCCACCTGCTTTGAAAGCTCGGCAATTTCCTTTTCAAGCTTCTTTGCAGTGGAATTAAGTTCAGAAATCGTATTAAGTCTTGACAGAATACCGCTATCACGCTTTGCGCTACCACCGGTAAACGAACCACCCGCATTAATAACCTGACCGTCAAGTGTTACGATTTTCACCTTGTAGCCAAGCTTTTTAGCAGCGACGGAAGCAGAGTCAATATTATCGAATACAATGGTGCGTAAAAGCAACCATTCAACAACAGATTTATATTTCTGGTCGGTATTAACAAGAGTATCTGCTCTGCCAACGTACCCGGGATAATTTTTGGAATCCCTAATTTCAGGAGTTTCACCCGGAGATTTAATGGCAGATATAGGATAGAATGTTGCACGTCCTGCTGACGCGCGCTTCAAAGTAGCTATTGCCGACTTTGCCGTAGCTTCATCGTCAACTACAATGTTCTGAAGACTTGCGCCAAGCGCAGTTTCAATTGCAGTGATATACTTTTTATCAACCGAAACAAGAGACGAAAGAGGACCGTAGATTTTTCCCTGAATATTGCCTGCGTTATACTCTTTCATAACGAATTTAACGCTTTCAGCATATCCTTCAAAATGCTCGTTCATTCTGTTAAGAACGTCAACACGCTGAAGAACTCCGTCACGCTCAAGCTTTTTCTGGTTAAGCGAAGAAACACTTTGCTCGTATTTTTCGCCTACTTCATCAATCACCTTTTGACATTCTGCTAAAATTGCATCCTTTTCAGCAAGAGTCTGCTTAAAGCCGGCAGCATTTTTATCGCATCTTTCAGCTTCAAGACGAAGCTCCTCGCCCTCTTTTTCATATTTTGCAATCTCTGATTCAATGTCGTGAGATTTACTGTTATCGTTTATCTTCGAATTTTTAAGAACGCCGATTCGAACGTTAAGGCTTGTAGCCGAATTTTCTTCCACAGTAAGCTCGTCAAGAGCTTCTTCAAGCTCACGCTTGATTTTTTCAATTTCGGAAACAAGCTTTTGCTGTTCGGCAAGAAATTCAAGTCTTGTATCAAGCAAACTGTTAAGCTTCGATTCAAGATCATTTTTCTGATGCTCATACTCGTGCTTATTCTTTACAAGCGATTCTTTATTACGCTCTATTTCAGATATTCTGGATTTGCACTGCTCAATAAGCTCTGCAGAGTGAGAGAAATCAGATTCCGCAACACGAAGAGCATTGTCGAGCTGGTGAAGTCTGTCGGTATTTGTTCTTATTTCTTCAAGAAGCTTTTCGGAAAGAAGGCGATTCTCCTGAGCCCTATTGTAAAGGGTTTCGTTTTGTGCTTCAAGACCTGCAATGATTTCATCGGCAATTTCAAGCTCGTGTCGTGCAAGCTTCAATGCCTTTTCCGCATCTTCAACATCCTGTCTTATCTTCTTTGTGTCAAAGAGCCAAAGTGAAACGTCAGCACGCTTCTTTTCTTCATAAAGGGCAAGTCCGCGTCTTGCACGCTCCGCATCCTTTTCAAGAGGACCTACGCGTCCTTCAAGCTCTGTAAGAATATCATTTACTCTGTCAAGGTTATCCTGAGTTGCTTTAAGTTTTCTCTCAGACTCTTCTTTTCTGTGTCTGTATTTCGAAATACCTGCCGCTTCCTCGAAAATGTTACGACGTTCATCGCTCTTTTTTGAGATAATCTCGGCAATTTTACCCTGACCTATTATTGAATAACCCTCACGGCCAACACCGGTATTCATAAAGAGCTCGTAAATGTCACGAAGCCTTCTGGGCTGTCTGTTTATAAGATATTCACTCTCTCCAGTTCTGTAATATCTACGAGTAACGACAACCTCGTCAAATTCCGAATCAAGGCGGTGCTCGGGATCGGTATTATCAAAGGTAACCGATACCTCTGCAAAGCCCATAGGACGACGATCGTCCGTACCTCCGAATATAACGTCTTCCATTTTAGTTCCACGTATGTTTCGGCTGGAAAGCTCTCCAAGAACCCAACGCATAGCATCGGAAATGTTCGACTTACCGCTTCCGTTAGGACCAACTATTACGGTTGCTCCGCGTTCAAAGGAAAGAACGGTCTTATTCGGGAAGGATTTAAAGCCGTGAAGCTCAAGTGATTTTAAGTACATTATGTATCCTTTCTTAGGGTAACGTGAACGTCATATTTTTCAACATCGCATGATTCGGAAAATACTACGTCACTGATACCTAAACTATTTATAAGAAGTGTTTTATTGCGTTTTTTCTGTCCGATAGCTTTTGAAAAATCCCCCCTCGGAACAATTACGCATAACACCGAATCTTCATTTAAAGTTAATTTTTTTGCTAAAGCAAAAATTTTATCAAAATAAATTTGATTTTCAACAAGTTCTCCTAAAGCAGGATGATTAGGACCTGCAAAATAAGAATTTTCGGAACTTAAATTATCGGATGAGCAAAGTCCAATTCTTATAACCTGAACTCCCGATTGTCTGAATTCGCTTACAACTCTCGCAGTTCTTAAAACGGCATCGTCAAGCGAAAGCGGAATATAACTTCCCAAGGAAGTCATTTCACAAAGCTCTGTTTCCTTAAAAACGACCGTTGGATATACTCTGGCCGCCTCAGCACCGGAATCAATTATAAATTTTGCGGTTTTAAGCTCGTCCTCAGGTGTTGAAAAAGGTAAACCTATCATCATTTGCCCGACAAG
This sequence comes from Eubacteriales bacterium, assembly GCA_045636445.1. Taxonomy (GTDB): domain Bacteria; phylum Bacillota; class Clostridia; order Oscillospirales; family CAG-272; genus UBA1740. Next base: position 5,188 of record JAZTXO010000093.1, read on the forward strand.
CCGAAGACCTGAATTGACAATCAATTTACAAGCCTTTTCTTCGTCCGAAAAGCTATGATTACGTTTGGTTTCCAAAAGAACTCTATCCGAAACCGACTGAAGACCAAGTTCAACTACGTCAACGTGATGCTTTTTTAAAATAGCAATAATTTCTTCGTTTATATAATCCGGCCTCGTAGAGCATCTTACAGACTTAACTGCACCGCTTTCTACATATTGATCGGCAATTTCCAAAAGCTTTATCATAAGCGATCGGTCAATACCGGTAAACGAACCGCCAAAAAAAGCAATTTCAACAAAATCATCGGAAGAAACCGTAGCAAGTGAGCTTTCTATTATTTTGACAAGGTCAGAAGGATCAAATTCACCTACGCCTGAAATAAAACGCTGATTGCAAAAAACACATTGATTTGGACAACCGAGGTGCGGAATAAATACGGGAATATTAACGTGTCTCATCCAACAACACCAAATAGCTCAAGAGCAGCCTTTGCCGCAAGCATTTCCGCATCTTTTTTACTTCCCGCATAACCCTTACCAACCAAATTATTGTTAATAAATGCGGCAACCGTAAAGACTTTATTATGCTCCGGACCCGCAGTTTCGATCACCTTATATTCAAGAAGCGAAGAGCCGTCCTGCTCAACAAGCTGTTGCAGCCTTGTCTTGTAATCTGTATGCTGACCTAAATTCAAGGAAGCAAATTCATCACTGTACAAATCAAGCACAACACGTCTAAACGAATCGGAATCATCACCGCAATCAAGATATATAGCGCCAATCAACGCTTCAATGGCATCGGCAAGAACCTTGGGTCTTTTTCGGCAATCGGTAAGCTCCTCGCCGTGGCCAAGATTAAGATATTCTCCGATTTTTAATTCTGCCCCGATTTTTGCCAGTGTTTTTTCACAGACAAGACTTTGACGCATTTTGGTCAACGCGCCTTCACGTTGCTTTTTGAAATTTGAATAAAGGTATTCGGAAATAACGAGCTGCAAAACTGCATCGCCCAAAAACTCAAGTCTCTCATTCGAAGGAAGAGAGATACCTCTTGATCTTTGCTCGTTTGTATAAGAGGAATGAGTCAAGGCAAGCTCAAGATACGAAATATCCTTAAACGAATATCCGACACGAGCTGCTAGCTCGGTAATATCCTTGCCTATTGCCATAACTCAAACCACCTTACATATAATTAGTTAAACTTTTCCGTAAAGCTTTTCGGCATCGGAAAGCATCTTTTTGTCGTCATAATCCTCTGCAAAAACAGCAATATCATCGTTTATTCCCGTCTCAACAAAGAATATCGCCTGCTTAACAGCGCTTCTAATCGCCTTTGCATCCGAAGAACCGTGAGCTTTTATAACCGGCTTTGAAATTCCCAAAAGCGGAGCGCCGCCATGCTCGGAGGTATCAAAGCGTTTTTTCATGTCCTTTAATTTATCGTGCATTGTGAGTGTGGAAACCTTCGTGGCGATATTTGCTGTCAAAACCTCTTTAATCGCACTCATAACGAATTTACTGACGCCCTCAACACTCTTAAGGAAAATGTTGCCCGAAAAACCGTCGGTAACAAGAACATCGCATACTCCAAAAGGAGCATCCTTCGCTTCAACGTTGCCTATAAAGTTAAGTCCTGACTCGGAAAGAATCTGATACGACTCTGTCTGAAGAGCATTTCCTTTATTGTACTCTGCTCCGTTATTAAGCTGACCGATTCTAGGACGCTCAATACCGTAAATTTTTTCCATGTACTTTGAACCCATAAAGGCAAACTGAGATATGTTGTCCGATGTAACAGTAAGATTTGCGCCCGAATCCATCAAAAGCATAGGGCAACCGAGAGGCAAAACAGAAGCAATCGCAGCACGGTTTATTCCTCGTATACGTCTTACGATGATAGTCGCACCGGTAAGAAGCGCTCCTGTGTTTCCTGCACTTACAAAAGCATCAACTTCACCGTTGGCAAGTGTCTTAAAACCAACGCTCATAGAAGAATCCTTTTTATCTCTGACAACGCAAAGAGGATTATCTTCCATCGTTATAACCGAGGTCGAATGAATTATATCAATCCCTTCAATATCTATTTCGTTTTTTACGGCAACGTCCGAAATAACGTTTTCATCACCGACGAGAATGATTGTATGATTCTTAAACTCTTCGGCTGCCATTGCAGCGCCCTTGATAATTTCAAGAGGAGCGTTATCACCGCTCATTGCATCAATTAATATTCTCATTATTTACAAAAATGTCGAACTTATCTCGTATAATCTCAAGCGAACGCTCGGCATACGCTTCATTACGACATTTTTTTCCTCCTTTAACTTTCTTTTCTAAGGGGGCAATTATTCCAAAATTAGCATTCATAGGCTGGAAGGAAGAGCTTACGCCTCCCTGGCTTACGTAGTGTGCAAGCGCGCCTATTTCCGTCTCTTGCGGGAAAATTATTGACTCTTCTCCAAGAGCAAGTCTTGCGGCATTTACACCCGCAACAAAGCCTGAAGAAGCCGATTCAACGTATCCTTCAACACCTGTCATCTGTCCTGCAAAGAAAAGATTTGGAATCTTCTCAACAGAATAAGTCGAAGTTAAAAATCCCGGAGAATTAAGATAGGTGTTTCTATGCATAACTCCATAACGGAAGAATTCCGCATTTTCAAGTCCCGGAATCATTCTAAACACTTTTTTCTGTTCAGCGAACGTAAGATGTGTCTGGAACCCAACGATATTATACATAGTTCCCTCGCGATTTTCCCTTCTCAACTGAACGGTTGCGAAAGCATCCTCGCCCGTATCCGGCAAAGGCAAACCAACCGGCTTCATAGGTCCAAAACGCAAGGTATCATATCCTCTTTTTGCCATAACCTCAACCGGCATACACCCCTCGAATACAACAAGCTCTTTTTCCTGATATTCTTTATCAAAAGACTTAAGAGTTGCAACCTCCGCAGAAACGAGAGCGTTATAGAACGCATCATATTCCTCACGATTCATAGGACAATTCAAATAATCCTCGGGGTCTCCCTTGCCATATCTCGAAGCAAAGAAAGCCTTCGACATATCAACAGTAGAAAAATCAATAATAGGAGCTGCAGCATCAAAGAAATGAAGCTCCGATCCACCTGTCAAGCCGGAAATTCTTTCTGCCATACAATCTGACGTAAGAGGCCCGGTTGCAATTACAGTTACCGTATCGGGGTCGAAGTCGCAAACCTCTTCCTCGAAAATGGTTATATTAGGATGAGATGAAATTCTTTCTGTGATATAACTGCTGAACTGTTCTCTGTTAACTGCAAGAGCAGCTCCGGCAGGCACTTGGCATTTATAGGCTGCTTCTAATATCAGCGAGCCAAGCAGATTCATTTCTTCTTTAAGCAAACCAACCGCATTGTTAAGCTGATTAGATCGAAGAGAATTAGAACAAACAAGCTCCGCAAAGGAGGGACTGTGGTGAGCAGGAGAAAACTTTTTAGGCTTCATTTCATAAAGCTCGACCCTTGCTCCAAGCCTTGCAGCCTGCCAGGCCGCTTCACACCCTGCAAGTCCCGCCCCGATAATCTTTACGAGTGGCATATTATCCATCATTCAATCACCGTCATCTCCTGCTCTCTTTTATAAGAACAGTTTTTCTCTTTACATATAACGCTCTTGCGGCTTTTTCTATAATAAAGCATTGCACCGCAATCGGGACAGCATTCATTCAAAGGCATATCCCAGGTTGAAAAATCACACTCGGGATATTTTTCACAGCTGTAAAACAGCGTATTTCCCTTACCGTGCTTTGCAATTACCATTGAAGAGCACTTCGGGCATTTTACACCGGTTTCGGTAATTTTTTGCTTTGTAAACTTACATTCAGGGTAATTAGAGCAGGCATAAAACGAACCAAATCTACCGCGTCTTATAACCATTTCTCCACCGCAGGACTCGCACTTAAATCCAGCAAGCTCCAACTCAAGAGGCTTTTGCTCTATCAAATTACCGTTTTTATCAAGTGCTTTAGTGTTTTTACATTTAGGATAAGAGGGACAAGCAAGGAATTTGCCGAATCTTCCCGTCTTATATACCATTTTAGCGCCGCAAATTTCACAGTCAACATCACTCTCTTCGACAGGTGATACAAACTTCGATTTGTTCTCCACAGCGAGAGCTTTATTTAAATCGACCTCAAACTTTTTGTAGAACTCGGAAATAACGCCAACCGTAGTATTAGAGCTATTTTCGATAGAATCGAGCTTTTCTTCCATTGAAGCAGTAAACTCATAGTCAATTATGTCGGGAAAATGCTCACGCATAAAGCTGGTAGCTGCCTCACCAAGAGGAGTTGCAACCAAAAATTTACCGTCACGCTTAACGTAATCTCTGGAAATTATAATCGAAATAATGGGTGCATAGGTCGAAGGACGTCCTATTCCGTTTTCCTTAAAGAAATCAATCAGAGATGCTTCCGTATATCTTTGAGGAGGTTCGGTGAAATGCTGCTGAGGATTAACAGCTTCGGATGACAAGCACTGCCCTTTTGTAAGTTCGGGAAGTTTTGACAAAGCAAGGTCGTCATCGTCAAGATTTCCTTCTTCCTTATATGAAGAATCGTACACCGCAAGATAACCCTTGAATTTAATAATATATCCACCGGTCTTAAAGATATATCCGGAATTGTCTATTTCAACAGAAACTGTATCAAAAACCGCAGACTGCATCTGACTCGCAATAAATCTTTCCCAGATAAGCTTATAAAGTCTATACTGGTCGGAAGAAAGCTTTTTCTTAAGAAGCAAAGGAGTCAAAGCGGGTGTTGAGGGACGTATAGCCTCGTGGGCATCCTGGGAATTCACAGATGCTTTGTACACTCTTTGTGTATCGGGAAGATATTCATCACCGAAGTTCGTTTTGATAAAGGATTTTGCCGCCTCCTCTGCCACAGCAGAAACACGTGTAGAGTCGGTACGCATATAGGTAATAAGACCTTGTACTCCGCCAAGCTCATGACCGACGTTAAGACCGTCGTAAAGCTCTTGCGCCACCTTCATGGTCTTCTGCGACTGGAATCCGAGACGCTTTGATGCTTCCTGCAAAAGGCTTGAGGTCGTAAAAGGAGGAGCCGGCATTTTGTTTTTAACGGCATGCTTTACTCCGCTAACCACAAATTTGCCGGAATTTATTTTATCGAGAATCGCATCGGCTTCTTCCTTTGAGGAAATCTTTATCTTTCCGCTTTTATTTCCAAAGAATTTAGCAACAACGCTTTCACCAACGTTATCGGTAAGCGTGGTATCAATAGTCCAGTATTCCTGAGGAACAAAAGCTCTTATAGACTCCTCGCGCTCGGTTATAATTCTTGTTGCAACCGATTGAACGCGTCCGCCTGAAAGTCCGCTTTTAAGATTTTTCCAAAGGACTTCACTTAAATTAAATCCAACAAGACGGTCAAGAATTCTTCTCGCCTGCTGGGAATTTACAAGATTTTCATTTATTTTTCTGGGATTCTTAATGGCATCTTTTACAGCGCCCTTTGTAATTTCGTTAAAGGTAACTCTGCATTCCTTGTCATCAGGAATTCCAAGCTCCTTGGCAATATGCCAGGATATAGCTTCGCCTTCGCGGTCAGGGTCGGTTGCAAGAAAAATTTTAGAAGCGCCCTTCGCCTCGCGTTTTAACTCTTTAATAACGTCTCCCTTACCTCTTATGTTGATATAATGAGGTTCAAAACCGTTTTCTACGTCAATACCCAAGGTGCTTTTCGGGAGATCACGTATATGTCCCTTAGAAGCTATTACCTTATAATTTTGACCTAAATATCCTTTAATTGTATTAGCCTTTGCAGGCGACTCAACTATAACAAGATTTGCCATTGAACAAAGTGCGAAATTCGCACGCCTTTCTTAATTTAATTTACGCTTAACGACCTCTCCGGGACAGATCTCAACAAAGTGCCCCATCTCAAGTTTCAGAAGAGCTTGCATAACCACACGCATAGACATTTCTGCATCAATTAACGATTCGATAGAGCAAGATTCTCTTAAGGGAATCTTTTTATAAACCGCAAGAGCCGTCTTATCAAATGAAGCAGGTGGCTCGGAATATGAAGGCTCGACATCACCGTCTTCCTCAGCCAAGAGTGTCATAGGTGCATTGAGCGATGCACTTTTCTGTCTTTTCTTTTCCGAAGCAAAGGGTGGATCAAATATATCGTCATCCGGAGCAACTGCAATAACACCGTATTTTCTTAAAAACGCTTTTATGTCCAGATCTACTCTTTGCGGAAGATTAAACGGATTAAGAACACCTCTGTAAGTGTCCGAAAAGTCTTTAATCACGTCATCGGAAGATGTAAATACTTTAGCTCCGCTTTTTAAAAGTATGTTTGCAGCTTCACTGTTTTTTGAGTTAATGTTTCCCGGAAGAGCGTAAACCGTACGCCCTTGCTCTTTTGCGCACCGCGCCGTTATAAGCGAGCCGCTTCTTTCCTTACCTTCCACGACAAGCGTTGCGGCACAGAGTCCGCTAATAATCCTATTTCTTTTGGGAAACGAGGTTCTTGACGGAGGTGTTCCGGGAGCAAACTCGGTTAAAACACAGCCGTTTTTAACAATCTCTCTTGCAAGAGTCTGGTGGTCCTTAGGATAACATACGTTAATACCCGTACCGATAACGGCAACGGTAACTCCTCCGGCAGCAAGAGCACCTGCATGAGCTACGCCATCAATGCCCATAGCCATACCGGAAACTATTATACCGCCCGCCAGCGAAATTTCATACGCAGAAACAAACGCAGCCCTTCTTCCGTAATCGGAAAGATTTCTCGTACCGACAACGGCAAGAGAAAATCTTTTATTAAAATCCGGGATTTTACCGCGATAATAAAGCAAAACCGGAGGTGTATCAATTTCCCGCAAGGAAACGGGAAACATCTCGTCGGGATAGGCGAGAATACCAATATTGTATTTTTCGCAATAATTATATATTTCAACCGCCTTTGTCAGATCCTTTTCCGCAAGCTTTGCTCGGTCGGAGGAACGCGATCCTATATATTTGGAAATATCATAAAGCTCGGCCTCGTATATTTCTTTAGCACCAGAAAAAGCATCAATAAGCTTCTTAAAAGTCGGTGATCCGGGAGTTGTAGATAGTGATAGCCATATCCAATATATAAGCTCGTTCATAACACCCTCCCTAACATAAATTATTTATTTTGCTCCCACATAAATACCGCAGCAGCAACCGAAGCATTAAGCGATTCGGTTCGTGTCGAAATCGGAATATACACACTTTCGGTGCATTTTGAAGAAATAGAAGGATCAATTCCGTGACCTTCGTTCCCGATCATAAATATATCACTTGAACGAATATCAACGTCACGAATTGATTTTGCTCCTTCCGAAAGCTCGGCAGCAAAAACACGTCTGCCACAAGCTTTTGCAGAAGTAACAAATGAAGCAAAATCGGAAACAACGGTTATCTTAACATAAAAAAGGCTTCCCATAGCACTTCTTATAGTCTTTGGATTATATATATCTGCCGAATCCGCAGATATAACAATATGATCAACGCCAAAAGCGGTTGCACTTCTGATTACCGATCCGAGATTACCGGGATCACGCACCGAACATAACGCAATCGCTCTTTCTGTTTCCGAAATAAAAAACTCTTCCTTATATATTATATCCAAATTGTTGAAAAAGTCAAGATATTTTACAATAGATATTATTCCTTCTGCGCCCTTTTCTGTTGAAATTTTTTCAAATGCTGTATCCGAAAGAACAATTACTTCACATTCGTTGTTATATTTATCAAGCTCCGAATCGCGAATTATAGATAAAAACTTTTCGCTTTTTGACTCCAAAACGAAAACGTGCGTTATTGGAAGCTTGTTTTTTACAGCTTCAAGGGTAAGCTTGATACCCTCGATTATAAACGCTCCACAAGCCTGGCGTTCCTTCTTCTCTTTCAAAGAAGCTGCCCATTTGACAAGCGGATTATTACGACTGCTTAAGATTTCCTGCCTGATTTTCATATTTTTACATTTTTCTGAATTCACAAAGAAAGCAGAAACCTTTCAATTTATTTAAAGAAAATTACAAAAAAACAAAAGAAAAAACCCGATTAACCTATAACGGAAAATCGGGTGAATCTCTTACTTAAGCGCAGCCTTAGCCTTCTCGCAAATTGCAGCGAAAGCTTCCTTGTTGGATACTGCAAGCTCAGCGAGCATCTTTCTGTTAAGATCAATGCCTGCAAGCTTAAGACCATGCATAAGGGTGGAATAGTTCATTCCGCAAACCTTAGCCTGAGCAGATATTCTGGTGATCCAGAGAGAACGGAAATCTCTCTTCTTCATCTTACGGCCTGCGAAAGCGTAGTTACCGCTCTTAAGCACAGCCTGTTTTGCCATCTTAAAGTGCTTGGACTTGGAACCCCAGTAGCCCTTAGCAGCCTTGAGTATGTTCTTTCTTCTCTTGCGCGTCATCATAGCGCCTTTAACTCTTGCCATTTTATATCATCCTCCTAAAATTCTTGTCTGCCCTATTACTTCTGAATAAGGGATCTGTAAGTGGGTGCGAAGCACTCGCTAAGAATAGCGCCCTTACGAAGGCCTCTCTTGCGCTTAGCGGTCTTAAGACCGAGGTTGTGACGGTGGTTGTTGTGCGACATCTTTACCTTGCCGCTACCGGTAAGAGAAAATCTCTTGGCAGATGCCTTATGTGTCTTGATCTTTCCCATTTTTTTACTCCTTTTTCTAGGGTTATCCCCAATTATTAACTTAAATTATTTTTTCTCCGGCTTAACGGGAGACAGAATTATAGACATAAATCTTCCCTCAAGCACGGGTTTCTTTTCGGCTACACCGGCTTCACGGCAGGCTTCTTCAAACTTAGCAATAACCTCGCGGCCAAGCTCCATGTGAGACATTTCTCTGCCCTTAAATCTAACGACAGCCTTTACCTTGTTTCCTTCAGCCAAAAATTTCTTCGCATGGTTTACTCTGGTGTCAAAATCATGCTGCTCAATACGGCAGGAAAGCTGAACCTCTTTAACCTTAACGATTACCTGCTTCTTTTTTGCTTCCTTTTCTCTCTTATCACGCTCAAAGCAGAACTTACCGTAATCTATAGCACGACAAACGGGGGGAGTCGCATTAGGAACGATAAGAACAAGGTCGACACCGTTGTTATAAGCGTATGAACGAGCATCGTCAATTTTCATTACTCCAAGCTGCTCGTTTGCAGGTCCGATAACTCTGACCTCAGCTGCATGAATTTCCTCGTTGATAGGCAAATCCTTCTGGTTGGTGGGTTTAATGGTTGTGTACCTCCAAAAACAAAAAATGCATACAGAGAATTTCCGTACGCACACCTTCCCTTTATATTGCAAACAAAACAAGGGAGAAAGTATTTACCATACGCACCCTTGTGGTATGGTGAGAACGAAAATTCTGCTTTAAACAAAGTCTATTTCAACTTTCCCAATGATTATATCACTATAAAATTGATTTGTCAATAGTTTTTTCGAAAAAAATTGCCGATTTTGTTTTTTTACACTAAATTGTTGCATTTTCTACTTATTTAACAAACTTTTTTAAAAGAAATTGTGAAAATTACCATCTTTACAAAGTCCCAATTTGGGTGTATAATGTAATGGCAACAGAAAGGGGAAATATTTCCTTTCTCGTTAGTAAGTGCGTATACATAATCCTTGGATAGGAGCATCAATCTTATGATGCAAAAACACGGTCTTTGGATCTCGCACGACATAATAGGGCTTCGGCTCACGGGGAGTTATCAAATGCAGGGATAACTCCTTTTTATTTTTATAAAACATATTGACAAACGGGCCAATTTGTGATATCATTTTGATATCAAGCAATAAAAAAGGAGATAAACATGAAAGAAATTATTTTATCAAACAAAAAACGCGGCATGGTTATGATGCTTCTTACCTTTCTTTTGATCGCTTTATCTATCGCCGTTGTGGTTTACGGTGCGATCCTCAGCACGGAAGAAGCCCCCTCGATAATTCTTATTATTGGAATTGTCTTGCTTTGCGTTAGCTGGATTCCCCTGTTGGGATTAAAGATTCTCAAGCCTCAGGAAGCGCTTGTTATTACTCTTTTCGGTAAGTATAAGGGCACACTTAAGGGCGACGGATTTTTCTGGGTTAACCCCTTCTCTTCCTCGTTTAATCCTGCTGCAAGAACAAAGCTTAATCAAAGCGGCGACGTTTCAACCCCCACAAACATATTCCAGACGGCGCAAAACGGTCAGAACATCGACGTAACTACCGCAAGCAATAAAATATCTCTTAAAATCATGACGCTCAACAACAGCCGTCAGAAAATAAACGACTGTCTCGGTAATCCCATTGAAATAGGTATTGCGGTTACTTGGCGTATCGTTGATACTGCAAAGGCTGTTTTCAACGTACATAACTACAAGGAATTCCTTTCCTTGCAGTGTGATAGCGCTCTTCGTAACGTTGTAAGACTCTACCCTTATGACGTTTCACCTAACGTAGATACAACCGGTGACGGAGTTGCCGACGAAGGAAGTCTACGAGGCTCAAGCGAGGTGGTTGCAGATAGAATTCGTAGTGAGATACAGCTAAGGGTAGATGAAGCGGGCATTGAAATTTGCGAGGCAAGAATTACATACCTTGCTTATGCTCCCGAAATCGCAGCAGCAATGCTTCAGCGTCAGCAAGCTTCGGCAATTATAGATGCGCGAAAAATGATCGTTGACGGCGCTGTCGGAATGGTAGAAATGGCCCTTGAACGTCTTGAAGAAAAAAACACTATAAAGCTTGATGAAGAAAGAAAGGCGCAAATGGTCTCCAATCTTCTCGTTGTGCTTTGCGGAAACAAAGACGCTCAGCCCGTTGTAAATTCCGGTAGTATATATTAATGAAGGAAAATCAGAAAAAACAAATCCCTCTTCGACTTTCCCCCGCTCTTTATAACGCTTTGGTAAAATGGGCTGACGACGAATTCCGTTCTGTCAACGGACAGATCGAATATCTTCTGACCGAATGTGTAAAAAAAAGAGGTCTTAAACTAAACGATTCCGAAGAGGATACCGAATAAATACATTTCCGCCGTAATCAAATACGGCGGTTATTTTTTGTTTTAAAGATTTTTCAAAAAACTATTGACAAATTCTAAAGCTTGTGTTATACTTGTAAAGCGATTTGCTTTACAGCACATTTCGGATGGTGAAAATTATGTTTGAGAAGAATATGAAAATTGCATATCTCCTCGACTTTTACGGCGATGCGCTTGACGATCATACATGCACAATCATGCGTGCGTATTACAACGACGATTTATCTCTTGCGGAAATTGCTTCCGATGAGGGGATTTCTCGTCAAGGAGTCCGTCATCTTATCAAAAAAGGCGAAGAGGAGCTTTTGTATTTTGAAGAAAAGCTCGGTCTTGCTAAAAGAGAAAAGGAGCTTGTAGCTGCTTGTAAATCGCTCTCCGAAATCGCAGTTAAGCTCGAAGCAAACGATAGTTGTAAGGGCTATGCAAGCGACATTTCCGAGATTATAGGAATAATATTGAAAGGAAATCAAGATGTTTCAGAATCTGACTGAAAAGCTTGCGAACGCTTTCAAAAAATTCAAAAACAAGGGAAAACTCACCGAAGCCGACGTTAAAGAAGGTATGCGAGAGGTAAAACTTGCATTGCTTGAAGCTGACGTTAACTTTAAGGTTGTTAAGGAGTTTATAAAGTCCGTTACCGAAAGAGCTGTTGGATCTGACGTTCTTGAAAGTCTACTCCCTGCCCAGCAGATAGTTAAAATAGTTAACGAAGAGCTTATCAAGCTTATGGGGGGAGAAACTCCTAAAATAAACATCAATCCCAAGCCACCCACTGTTATAATGATGGTCGGTCTTCAGGGCGCGGGTAAAACAACTCATGCGGGCAAGATCGCAAATATGTACAAGCAGAAAAGCAAGAATCCCCTTCTTGTTGCTTGTGACGTTTACAGACCTGCCGCAGTCGATCAGCTAAAAATCGTTGGTGAATCGGTCGGAATTCCCGTATTCTCTATGGGAACTAAGATTTCCCCTGTTGAAATTGCGAAAGCGGGCGTTGAGTACGCAAAGAAAAACGGTCATGATATGGTATTTATCGATACCGCAGGTCGTTTACACATTGATGAAGAGCTTATGGATGAGCTCGTAAAGATTAAAACCAGTGTAGATCCTTCCGAAATACTTCTCGTTGTTGACGCAATGACAGGTCAGGATGCGGTCAACGTTGCTAAAAGTTTCAATGACCTTCTTGATATTTCGGGAGTTGTTGTTACAAAAATGGACGGTGATACAAGAGGCGGCGCGGCTCTGTCCGTAAAATATATCACCGGCAAACCAATTAAATTTATCGGTACAGGCGAAAAGCTCGATGCAATTGAGCTCTTCCACCCCGATAGAATGGCTTCAAGAATTCTCGGCATGGGCGACATTTTATCGCTTATTGAAAAGGCTGAAGCTGCATTTGATGAAAAAAATGCAAAAGAACTTGAGAGAAAAATGCGTGAACAAACCTTCTCTCTCGAAGATTTCCTTGACCAGATGCGTCAGTTAAAGAAAATGGGAAATCTTGACCAGATTCTCGGTATGATGCCCGGAGCTAATGCAGGGGCGCTCAAAAATGCTCAAATAGATGAGAAGCAAATGGACAGAATCGAAGCGATGATCCTTTCCATGACTCCCGCTGAGCGTTTGCATCCCGAAATTATTAACGGCTCACGCAGAAAACGTATTGCGCAAGGTAGCGGAACCCAGGTTGAAGACCTAAACCGCCTTCTTCGTCAGTTTGATCAGATGAAGAAAATGATGAAGCAGTTCTCCGGTAAAAACATGAAAAAACTTGCCGGAATGCGATTCCCTATGTAATCAAAAAAATAAAATAAACATTTTTGGAGGAAAAAGAAAATGGCAGTTAAAATCAGACTTACCAGAATGGGTAAAAAGAAGAATCCCTTCTACCGTGTAGTTGTTGCAGACGAGAGATCTCGCCGCGACGGTGCTCCCATCGAGGAGATCGGTTACTACAATCCCATGACTGAGCCTGCTGACATCAAGATTGATGCAGAAAAGGCACAGAAGTGGCTCGCTAACGGCGCACAGCCCACCGATACTGTTAGAGCTCTTCTTAAAAAGAGCGAAATTATTAAGTAATTTTGCGTAGGTATCAAAATGGATTTTGTTAAGATACTTACCGATATTGCACGCGCCATCGTTGACAATCCCGATCAGGTTGTTGTCACCGAGGTTGTTGATGGCGACGATATCGAGCTCACCCTCACTGTTGCTGAGGATGATACCGGTATGGTTATCGGTCGACATGGCAGAATTGCTAAAGCAATCCGTCAGATCATGAAGGCCGCTGCAAACACCTGCGGTAAGCGTGTAACAGTTGAAATCAAATAATTTCACTAAAAAGTCTTGTGTTAGTTGACACAAGGCTTTTTAGTTTAAAGTCGGATCGT
>JAZTXO010000094.1:0-34245 GCA_045636445.1 Eubacteriales bacterium
AAGGAAATGTACACCTTTGCCGACAGAGAAGAGGATAGATCCATCTCCCTTCGTCCCGAGGGTACTGCTTCTGTTGCCAGAGCTATTATCGAGAACGGAAAATGCTCCGACCCAATGCCCCTTAAGTATTACTATATAATCTCTTGCTTCCGTCACGAGAAGCCCCAGGCGGGCAGAAGCCGTGAGTTCTATCAGTTCGGTACTGAAATGTTCGGCTCTCAAAGTCCTGCATCCGATGCGACCTCGATAGCTCTTGCTAACTCGGTGCTTAAAAGACTTGGACTTACAAACGTTAAGCTTCACCTTAATTCCATAGGCTGTAAGGAATGCCGTCCCGCATACCGCGCAGCTCTCGTTGAGTATTTCTCGGCGCATAGAGATTGCCTTTGCGACACCTGCAAAACAAGACTTGAAAAGAATCCTTTGAGACTTCTTGACTGCAAGAGCCCCGAATGTAAAAAGATTGCAGCAGGAGCGCCTAAAACGGTTGAGCATCTTTGCGAGAAGTGTAACTCTAATTTCGATACTCTCGGCAAGGCTCTTTCGGCTATGAATATTGATTACGAAATAGACACCAACATAGTTCGCGGTCTTGACTATTATACCGGAACGGTATTTGAATTTATTGCCGAGGGCATTGGAGCGCAGTCTACCGTTTGCGGCGGCGGACGTTACGACGGTCTCGTTTCCTCTCTTGGCGGCCCTGAACTTTCGGGAATTGGCTTCGGAATGGGTATTACAAGACTTATTCTCGCTCTTCGTGAGCTTGGACTTGATAAAGTAGAGGCTGCAAAGCCTGTTGTTTATATTGCTTCTCTCGGTGACAGAGCTCTCATTAAAGGACTTGAAATCACCGAAAGACTTCGTTCTGTTGGCAAATTTGCCGAGTGCGACGTTGTAGGCAGAAGCCTTAAGGCGCAGATGAAGTACGCTAACAAAATCGGTGCGGAATATACCCTTATTATAGGCGACTCCGAGGTTGATGCAGGTAAGGCACAGCTCCGTAATATGCAGACGGGCGAGCAGGCCGAGGTTGACCTTGACAGCTTCGTTATTTGATTATGAAGGATAGAATGAACTTTCTGCCAACTACGGCAGAGGATTTGAAATTAAGAAATTGGTCAGAGGTAGACTTTGTTTACGTGACGGGTGACGCATACGTCGATCACCCGTCTTTCGGTGCTGCAATAATTACCCGTGTTCTTGAAGCCGAAGGCTTCAGAGTTGCGGTTCTTGCCCAGCCGGATTATAAGTCTTATTCCGATTTCTGCCGCTTCGGAAAACCGAGACTCGGCTTCCTTGTTTCAAGCGGAAATATTGACTCAATGGTTGCTCATTACACCGTTTCAAAAAAACGCCGTACCTACGATTATTATTCGGCAGGCGGAAAAATGGGCGGACGTCCCGACAGAGCCGTTATAGTTTACTGCAACCGCATTCGTGAAGCATACGGTGATATTCCTATAATCATAGGCGGACTCGAAGCCTCTCTTCGCCGCTTTGCTCATTACGATTATTGGGACGATAAGGTAAGACGCTCTATCCTCGTTGACTCCAGAGCCGATATTCTTACCTACGGTATGGGTGAGAATATTATAAGACGTTTAGCACATCTTCTTGACAAAGGTGTGCCGATAAAGAAGATACGCGACGTAAGAGGTTGCGTCTATCTTGCGAAAGCAGGGGATAAAATCCACTTTGATTCGGTAGAGGTGGGTGATTACGACCTTCTTAAAAGCGATAAAGCCGCCTACGCAAAAGCGTTTGCGGTTCAGTATAAAAACAATGACTCTGTAAGAGGAAAGGCTGTGGTTGAGTATTACGGCGACAAAATGCTTGTGCAAAACCCGCCGATGCCTCCTCTTGAACGCGAGGAGCTTGACGAAGTTTACGCTCTTCCTTTTGCAAGAGATTATCACCCCGATTACGATGCTCTTGGCGGTGTGCCGAGTATAACCGAGGTTAAACATTCCATAACCCATAACCGCGGCTGCTTTGGAGCTTGTAACTTCTGTGCTATCGCTTTCCACCAGGGAAGAGAGGTGCGTTCAAGAAGCGAAGCTAGCGTTATCGAGGAAGCTCGTAAAATAACAAAGCTTCCCGATTTCAAGGGATATATCAACGACGTTGGCGGCCCTACCGCTAATTTCAGATACCCCTCTTGCGAAAAGCAAAAGGAAGCGGGCGTTTGTCCCGGCAAAAAATGCCTTTCGCCAACCCCTTGTAAATTTCTTAAGGTAGACCACTCCGAATATACGCATCTTTTGTCTGAAATCGAAAAACTGGACGGTATCAAAAAGGTGTTTATACGTTCCGGAATACGTTTCGACTATCTTATGTACGATTCCGACGATACCTTCTTTGAAAGACTTGTTACAAAACACGTTTCCGGTCAGCTTAAGGTTGCTCCCGAGCATTGCTCAAATAACGCCCTTTCAATGATGGGAAAGCCTCCTATTGAGGTTTACGAAGGCTTTAAGAAAAAGTATTTTGCCCTTTGTGATAAGGCGGGACTTGAGCAGTATCTTGTACCCTACCTTATGTCCAGCCACCCGGGAACAACTATGCGTGATGCGGTCGAGATGGCTTTGTGGCTTAAAAAATGGGGATATATGCCCGAGCAGGTTCAGGACTTCTATCCCACCCCCGGAACAATATCCACCGTTATGTATTACACCGGAATTAACCCTATGACCTCAAAGCAGGTAAAGGTTACAACCGATTATCACGAAAAGCAGCTTCAAAGAGCCCTTCTTCAGTATTCCAAACCCGAAAACGCAAATCTTGTAAGAGAAGCTCTTCGCATTGCAGGCAGAGAGGACCTTATCGGAAACACTCCCGATTGCCTTGTCCGTCCCGCTTTCGGAGAGGGAAGACAAAACAGAGTTCCTACCGACCGTCGCAAAGGCGGAATTAAGCCGTCAGGCCCTTATTCCGGCGGACACAGTGCTGCAAAAAGCTCTCGCACACCGTCGAAAAAAAGTAAAATCGACAGAGTTTTTGGGCAGGATGCCGCAAGAATAAAAAAAGAAGCCGCAAGAATTTCAGGCGTTTCGTCAAAATCATCAAAAAACAGAGCTGCATCGCCCAAAAACGGCAGCACAAACAGAACTAACAGAAAAAAGAAATAAAAAAGTTCGTAAAAAATGCGAATAGCAAAATAAGAAAAACGAAAGCAGAAAAAATCTGCCTTAAAAAAACGCAGAAGCATTTTTAAAGTGGGAAAACAGCGAAAATAACGGAATAATATAGTTTATGGAATTTTTTGACTTTTCGAGCGTCAAAATCAGCCAAAATGTGGAAAACTCGTGGGTTTCCAAATTGCCAGTTCCCGAAAATCTGCAAAACCAAGCCTTTTTTGACAAAAAGTTTTCCACAAATTCAACATTTCAATATGTGGATAACGCTGATAAAACAGCTTTTTGTGTGGATTTCTTCGGATTGTCTATCGGGAAAATGGAGTCTTATTTACTTTTTTGGCGTTTGAGTCAATCGCTGTTAAATTCAGCTTGATAAAGTGTGAACAGAACTTTTTGGAGTAAAAATTACGAACGTTTTTGTCTCTTGTGCAAAAATAACGAAAGTGCAGTTGAAAAATGCAAGAAATTAAAGGAAAATACCTAAATTTAAAGCGTAAGCTTTTTGAAAAAGCCTACGGCGCAAGGCTCAACCCCGAGCAATGCCGCGCTGTCTTTACAACCGACGGCCCTCTTCTTGTCCTTGCAGGGGCGGGAAGCGGCAAAACAACCGTCTTGGTTAATAGAATTGTTTACATAATTAAGTACGGAAACGCATATTTTTCGGAATATGCCCCTGAAAATATAACCGAGGAAGAAATCTCCGCCTATGAGTCTCTTCTCGGTAAAAGCGTATCCGAAATTGAAAATTCTCTTTCGGATTTTGCCCACTCTCCCGTTTCTCCTTGGTCTGTACTTGCCATAACCTTTACCAATAAGGCGGCAAGAGAGATTAAAACACGACTTGACGCAGCTTTCGGTGACAGTACCGTGTCCGAGTCGGTCTGGACGGGAACGTTCCACTCGGTTTGTATGCGTATTTTGCGTAAATTCGGAGACAGAATAGGACTTCGCGACGGATTTTCGATTTACGATACCGACGATAAAAAAAGACTTATTACAGCTTGTATGAAGGAGCTTGGAATTGACGAAAAGCGTCTTTCTCCAAAGCCGGTCGCATCTGCTATAAGCAAAGCAAAGGACGAGCTTAAAACTCCCGATGCTCTTGAGGTCGACGGCGACCCCAGAAACCGTGATATAATAAGAATATATAATCTTTATCAAAAGAGACTTATGGAATATAATGCCGTAGATTTCGACGATATAATTATGAAAACCGTTGAGCTTCTCTCAACCGATTCTGAAGTGCTTTCTTATTATCAGGCAAAATTCCGCTACGTGCTTGTTGACGAGTACCAGGATACAAACTATGCTCAGTTCGTTCTTACAAAGCTTTTGTCCGACGGATACAGAAATATAATGGTTGTTGGCGACGACGACCAGAGTATATACAAATTCCGTGGTGCTACCATAGAAAATATTCTTAATTTTGATAAAACTTATCCCGATGCCTCTGTGGTAAAGCTGGAGCAGAATTACCGTTCTACCGAGAATATCTTAAATGCGGCAAACTCTATTATAAAAAACAACACCGACAGACACGAAAAAAGTCTTTGGTGTGAAAAGGGGCAGGGCGAAAAAATCACCCTCCACGAATCCGAGGATCAAAATGCCGAGGGCAGATATATTCTTGATCAAATCAATAAGGGTGTGAAAAACGGACGTGCCTTTTCGGATTTTGCGGTGCTTTACCGTCTTAACGCTTTGGGCAGAACCTTGCAGACCGCCTTTGCAAAGAGCGGTGTGCCTTATAAGGTTGTGGGAGATATGGGATTCTACGACCGCAAAGAGGTTAAGGATATGCTTGCATATCTTACAGTTCTTGCGTCTCCCTCGGATAATCTCCGTCTTAAGCGTATAATAAACGAGCCAAAGCGTAAAATAGGCGATGCAACAGTAAATGCCGTTGAGCAGATAGCCGATGCCGAGGGGACTTCTATGTATGAAATAATGGCAAAAGCCGATTCATATACCGCCCTTGGCAAAGTGTCCCAAAAGCTTCTTGAATTTGTAAAGCTTATCGAGAGCATAAAGAGCGAAAAAACTCTTCCATCAGAGCTTTTGTCCGAGCTTTTCTACCGTTCGGGATATTATGAAATGCTGGTCGCAGAAGGCTTTGAGGGCGAGGGAAAGATAGACAACGTCAAGGAATTTATCGGTGCGGCAGTGGAGTACGAGGCAAGATGTGCCGAGTCGGAGGAAATCCCCACCACCTACGGTTTCCTTGAAGAAATATCCCTTATTACCGACCTTGATAAATATGATGAAAATGCCGATGCGGTCGTTCTTATGACCGTTCACGCTGCAAAGGGACTTGAATTTCCCGTAGTATTCCTTGCGGGAATGGAAGACGGTATTTTCCCCGGCCAGCAGAATATAGGCGAGGCTGAGGAAATCAGCGAAGAGCGTCGACTTGCTTACGTTGCAATAACAAGAGCAAAGGAAAAGCTCTTTATAACTCACGCAAAATGCCGTATGATGTACGGAAAAACAAACTTCAATCCCCTCTCCGGATTTATTCGCAGGGAAGTACCGAAAAACCTTGTCGAAAGCGATAATCCGAGACCTACCTATCAGCCAAGACCTAAGCCCGACTATCCTCAACGGATTCCGTACAGCTCCGAGCTTAACAGAAAGCCGAATATCGAAAAACCGAGGCTTAAAGGCGCGGCAGAATACGGAATCGAGAAATTCCCCGTCGGTACAAGAGTTCTTCACCAAATATTCGGTCAAGGAACGATACTTTCCTCCCGCGATATGGGAGGCGACGTTCTTTACGAGGTTAAATTTGATGACGGACAGGTTAAGAGGTTGATGTCCACCTTCGCGAAGTTGAGACGGATTTGATATTTTTGCGAATTACGGCGGAATTTTCGGTCTTGACGTAGGTAACTACGTCTGGCGACACGAAAATCCTTGTACTTCATCAAAAATATCAAATCCTCACATAGCATTTTTACGAATTACGGCGGAATTTTCGGTCTTGCGGTAGCTTTCTACCGCTGGCGACACGAAAATCTTTACGCTTAAACAAAAATTCCTGCCTTACGGGAATGCGATTTTTGTTAATTGCTTCGGAATTTTCGGTCTTGCGGTAGCTAACTACGCTTTGCGACACGAAAATCTTTACGCTTAAACAAAAATTCCTGCCTTACGGGAAATGTGGTTTTTGTTAATCGCCTCGGCATTTTATTTTTATTTTGACGTGCTTTGATTTGCCGAAAATAAAAAAATTCCCCCCTATTAAAGTTTTTGGGGGTGCGGGGGCTTTTTTCAAAAAGCTCCCGAAAGACCAACACCACAGAAAGGAGAAAAAATGAGAGAAGAAAAGAAAATTCTTAAAAACGGAATACCACTTTATTATATAAAAAATCCATCTTCTCACGGCTTTTTTATCTCCTTATTTTTGAAGGCGGGGGCGATATACGAAAGGCCTGACGAGGCGGGAATAACTCATTTTCTTGAGCATATTACCATAAGAAACATAAACGCTTCGATGAGTGGTGAGCTATACAGTCTCCTTGACAAAAACGGCATTGAGTTTAATGCATCAACATACAGCGAAATGGTGCAGTTTTATACTGCGGGAGCTACCGAGTCGTTTTCTGTGGGAGCAGAGATTATCTCGAAAATTTACTCGCCGATAGTTTTGTCCTCCTCGGACATTTCAACCGAAAGGGACAGAATAAAGGCGGAGATTCGTGAAAACGATGAAAAAAACTCTCTTCTCGGTTTTTCAAACTCCATAGTAAATAAAGGCACACCCCTTGCCGGGTCGATAACCGGCTCTTTAGGCTCGGTTTCTAAAATTAACCGCACAAGGCTTGACGAGTATAGAAAAAGAGTCTTTGCAAAAGAAAATCTCTTCCTTTACGTTACGGGAAACTTTACTGACGAGGATATTTCAAATCTTTGTTCCCTTGTGGGTGAATGGGAGCTTTCGGGCAGCGAGGTACACGAAAATATCGCCCCCGTTCCAAAGCACTTTGGAAAAAGAGAGGCCTCGTCTTATATAAAAAGCGGCTCGTTTACTATGGTACGCTTTAATTTCGATATGGATATGTCAAAAATTTCCGTACCCGCGTCAGACCTTGTTTACGACCTGCTTTTCAGCGGTTACAGCTCGCGTTTCTTTGTTGAAATGAGCGAAAAACGCGGAATTTTCTATGACGTTTCTGGAAATATCGAAAGATATAAAAACATCGGCAGCCTTGCATTTTCCTTTGAAGTAAGAGCAGATAAGCTTTACGAGGCGGTAGAGCTTTCCTTGAAGCTTCTTTACGATATGACAAAGGAGCTTTACTCCGAAAAGGACTGTATGAAAGCAGGCTACGTTAAAAATGCGGGACTTTTGTGCGACGATATGCGAGAGCTGAATTTCACCTTTGCCTACGATAACCATATTCTCTCCGAGGGTTACAAAACCGTAGAGGAAAGAGCGAAAAGATACGCTTCGGTAACGCCCGAAAATATAAGAGAAACCGCCCGTATTCTCTTTAACCCCGAAAATCTTACCCTTACCGTAAAGGGCAACAAGAAGCGTTTGGATAAAGAAAAGTTAGACAGAATGCTTCTGGACTACAAAAACAACTTTAAGACCTAAATTTAAGGCTTTTGCCTAGCCGTAAGACTTGTTAGTTCGATTATCTTACGGCTAAAAAGGAGAAAAAAATGAAAAATATTGCGATAGTAACCGGCGCAAGCGGCGGTCTCGGCAGAGAATTTGTAAAACAGATTTTAGAGATGGGTAAGGTAGATGAAATTATCGCTATGGCGAGAAGCAAGGATAAGCTTGACGCACTTGCCGAGGAGTTTGGAGATAAGGTAAAAAGCTATCCTATCGACCTTTCCGACGTCGAAGCGATAAAAAAATTCGGTGAATATCTCTCCGAGGAAAAGCCTTGCATTTCTATGCTTGTAAACAATGCGGGTTTTGCAAAATTCTGCGACTATGACGATATTTCCTTAGATGAATCCATCAATATGATAAACCTTAACGTTTCCGGCGTGGTTGCAATGGGACTCGTTTGCATTCCCTATATGCCAAAAGGCTCAAATATTTTAAATGTAGCCTCCCAAGCATCATTCCAGCCTTTGCCTTACCAGAATATTTACAGCTCTACAAAATCCTTTGTCAGAAATTATTCAAGAGCGCTTAACGTGGAGCTTCGTGAAAAGGGAATTAAGGTTACGGCAGTTTGCCCCGGTTGGATAAAAACGCCACTCTTTGAGAGAGGACTTATAGGAGCGAAAAAAGCGGCGTCAAACTTTTCTAATATGTCTCTTCCCGATGCGGTTGCAAAGAAAGCATTAAAAGACGCGCTTAAAGGCAAGGATATGTCGGTTTACAGCTTCTACGTTAAGCTTTGCCACCTTGTAGCAAAAATTCTTCCCCAGAAAATGATGATTAAAATTTGGCTTAAACAACAAAAGCTTAAATAAAAAAAGAAAGCACGCTGATTTTTGTCAGCGTGCTTTTATGTTAGTCTTTCTTTAAAAGGTCGCGGATTTCTTTAAGAAGATCTTCGGTTGTGGGATTAGCAAGACGGTCAAGTCTCGCCTTTTCCTCTGCAGCAGCCTTTTCCTCGGCAATCTTCTTTGCCTTTTCAGCGTAAAACTCGGCAACTGCAGCCTTGTTGGAGAACTTGATGCCGCGTTTTTTCATTTCTTTACGCTCTTCTTTGGTAGGCTTTCCGTCGTCAATGCGATCGCTGATCGCTTCCTGGCTCTCACGAACCTTGTTCATAATTTTAACGATAGTGAAGAGAACGAGAGCGATAAGAATGAAGTTGATAACAGCATTTATAAATGCTCCCCAGTCAATGTAAATGGAGTTCGCAAGGTCAAGAATCTCTGCTCCCGCCTCATCTGTGGTATATGCAGGCTGAAGAACGGTGTAAAGCTCGGAAAGAGCGTCTTTTTTCAGCAGAAGAGCTAAAATCCAGTTGGTCAAAGGTTTTAAGATGTTGTTGGAGAGACCGTTTACGATAGCGGTGAACGAGCTACCAACGATAACACCGACAGCCATATCGATAACGTTGCCGCGGGTTATGAATTTTTTGAATTCGGAAAAGAATTTTCTCATAACAGCTCCTTATGTAGAAAAATGTAAAATCTCAGTAAGTAAATTATACACTCTGCCTCGCTTTTTGTCAAGAGGTAATATTTGTTTTCAAATTTTCGAGGACTCTCTCTCGTTTAAGTTGCAGGTAATGTTTATAATCTCGGGGTATTCCTCGCCCTTGATTTTTGAAATAAGAGCGGTTGCGATAGCCTTACAGGTTTGCTCGAGTCTGTGATTTATGGATGAAAGAGACGGGGTAGTGTAGCTTGATGCAGGAGCATCGTCAATGCCTATTACGGCAATATCCTCGGGAACCTTAAGACCGCGGTCGGCAAAGGCGCGTAAGGCTCCCGTTGCCATTCTGTCATAAGCGCAGACTACCGCTCGCGGCAGTTTATCCCTATCCATAAGCTCAAGCGCGCCAAGGTAGCCTCCGCGCTCAAATCTTGCATCCGAGCGAACAAAATAATCGGTATTAACCTCGCCAAGATAGCTTTCAATCGCATCGTAAACTCTGCTTCTTCTGCCGTTCGTGCAAGGGTCACCGATAAAGCCGATGTCTTTTACACCCGCCTTGACCCAATTTTCCACCGCCTGAAAAATAGGCGCGCGCATGCCTTTTTTAACATTGATAGCTCCGCTGCCCTCCGCTCTGTGGTTTACGGTTGCAATGGGGATTTCGCTTTTCGGATTTACATTCGTTCTTCCGTCAATAAGTATAATGCCGTCAACAGTGTGATAGCGCTGATAATATTCAAGGTGGCGCCGCTCTGCCTCTATGGAAAATCCCGTTGAGGCAACCGTAGTTTCGGAATTGTATTTTGCAAGGCATTTTTGCATTTCGGAGATAAAAGCCGAGTAATATGTGCTTTCAAATTCGGGGCAAATAACCGCAAAAACCAAGCCGGGATATTCTAATCTGTAAAATTTCTTGAAGCAGCCGTGTTGCTTTGCAATCTCGAAAATCATATCGCGGGTCTCTGTATTGACCTCGGGACTTAAAGCAAAAGCCTTTGAGGCGGTAGAGGTTGAAACGTGGGCAATCTTTGCAAGCTCTGTCAGCGTCATTTTCCTTTATCTCCTTTCGTTTAATTCATTATACAATAAAGATGCGAAAATGGCAAGAGCATTCGCCGAACTTTATTTCGAAAAATTTTTCGATAGCTTTCCTCTTGATTTTCTTGATGCCATTATTTATAATATAATTGTAGAAATAAAACCGAAAGGAATTTTTTAATATGGTAAAAGCAGCTTTCGTTGGCTTCGGTGAGGTCAACACACCAAGAGAAATTATAGTAGATAAATGTAAGGCGGCTGAGGCAGGGCTTCTCAGCGAGGGAATGGAGCTTGTAAAGAGCGTTTATCCCGTAACAGACGATTATGAAGAAAAGGATATTAAATGGGCGGTAGAGTCTTTAAAGGGAGCTGATTTTGACGTTCTCGTTCTCTGTATCGCAGGCTGGATTCCTACCCACGCGGTAGTTAAGGTTGCCGAGTATTTCAGAGAAAAGCCTATGGTGCTTTGGGGACTTTGCGGCTGGATTGAGGGCGACAGACTTGTTACCACCGCCGACCAGGCAGGTACTACCGCTCTTCGCAAGACCTTCTTCGACCTTGGCTATAACTTTAAGTACATATACGATATAATCGGACTTCCCTCAAGAACCAAAAAGGTTTATAACTTCGCCCTTGCAGCCTCTGCAAAGGAAAAGCTCCGCCACGCAAGAGCGGGTATGGCAGGCTACCGTGATATGAATCTTTACGGAACACTTTATGACGGAGCGTCTCTTAAACGTGAGATTGGCCCTGAAATCGAAACCTTTGAAATGCTTGAAATAGAGCAGAGAGCAGCTAAGGTTACCGAGGAAGAAATTCAGGCTGTAATTGATAACTGTATGTCAAAATGGAACTTCTTGAAGGCGGCAAATCCCGACTCAATGAAGAAAGCAGCAAAATACTACCTTGCAACAAAGGCTATCTGCGACGAGAGAGGCTATGATGCTATCTCCCTTAAAGACGTTGACGGAATGAAGAAGCTTCTCGGCTTCCCCCCCGCACCTATCTTTATGCTCCTTTCCGACGAAGCGGGACTTTGCACAATCCCCGAAAACGACTCTCTCGGCTCTATTACTCAGCTTATGGTTAAGTATCTTACCGGTCAGTGCGCCTTCTATCTTGAATTTTACGAGTTCTTTGAGGACAGAGTTCTTGCAGGCGTTCCCGACTACGTTCCCGCAGAGGTTGTTGACGGCAGAGTTACCGTTATGCCCGCAGCCTTCGGTGAGCTTTCCGAGGGTATTCTTAACGTAAGCAAGGTTAAACCCGGCAAGGTTACTATGTGCCGTCTTACCTCTATTGACGGTCAGTATTATATGCATATGGTCGTTGGCGACGGCATCACACCTCGCAAGTGGGAGGAAGCAGGTTGGACTCAGCCCGCACCCCAGCTTCCCGGCCTTGAAATCCTCCTTGATGACGTTGAGGACTTCACCGATAAGGTTATGTGTCAGCACTACATTATCTCTTACGGAGACAATACCGAGGCTATAACCAATCTTTGCGATATGCTTGGTATTGAGGTTATTTAATTTATTTTTTAATCGGTATCGGTTGCGTTTCTGCCTTGAAAACGGCGAAAAATAGGCAGAAAGTAAATTAAACCTTACATTTTACGGAGAAATTAAGCAAATATGGCTTATAATATTACTGAAAAAGTCGAGGCATTTCTTGACTTGGAGCTTGAAAACACAAAGGCTTTGATAAAGGAAATGTCCCTTATTCCCGCACCCTCGAATTTCGAGGACGAAAAGGCGGCTTACGTTAGGAAATGGCTTGAGGACATCGGTGCCGAGGGCGTGTATATCGACGAAGCGAAGAACGTTGTATTTAAGCTTGACGGTGAGCGAAGGGATGATGCAGTAGTGTTTATGGCTCATACCGACACGGTTTTTCCTGCCGAAACACCGCTTATTTGGCGAGAGGATGAGGAAAAATATTATTGCCCCGGTATAGGCGACGACACCTGCTCCCTTGCGGTTCTTTTAACCGTCGTAAAATATGTTGTCAAGGAAAAGCTAAAGCCGAAAAGAACGGTATTTTTCGTTGCCAACTCCTGCGAGGAAGGACTCGGAAACCTTAAAGGCTCAAAGCAGATTGTTAAGGATTTCGGAAGTCTTTTGTCCGAGTTTTACACCTTTGACCATAATTACAACTCGGTGGTTACCGGCTGCGTCGGCTCTCACAGATATAAGGTAAGCTGTTTTACCGAGGGCGGCCACTCTTTCGGAGCTTTCGGAAACGCAAATGCCATAGCCGAGCTATCAAGGCTTGTTTGTGAGCTTTATAAGATAGACGCTCCCAAAAAGGAGAACACAAAAACCACCTACAACGTTGGAATGATAAGCGGTGGTACTTCGGTAAACACCATAGCGCAGTTTGCCGAGCTTCTTTACGAATATCGCTCGGATGACCGTGAGTGCCTTGAAATAATGAAAAATACCTTCCTAAAAACGCTTGATAAAGTAAAAGAGTCAAGCAAGGCAAGGTTTGATTTAGAGCTTGTTGGCGACCGCCCCTGCGACGGTGAGTTCGACAAGCACAAGCACAGAAAGATGATAGAACGGGTTCGGGCTGTGTGCGAAAAGTTTAGCGGTGTTCCTTGTCCCGAAATGTCCGGCTCTACCGATTGCAACAGCGCATCCAGCGCGGGAATTCCTTCGGTCTGCCTCGGCGTTTACATAGGAGGCGGAACTCACACCCGTGAGGAATGGGTGAAAAAGGATTCTATTACGGTAGGACTTCGTATTGCCGCAGAATTGATACTTGATAATTTTAACGTGTAAAAAAGGAGTAAATAAAATGTCAAAATTACTTATAGGTTGGGGCGAGGAGACCCTTGTTCCCGCAAAAAAAGTCCGTCTTGCAGGACAGTTTTACGAAAGAATTTCACAGTACGTTGAATCGGAAATAACCGCAACCGCTATGGCGGTAGAGTCTTGCGGTGAAGAGATGATAATGATTTCTGCCGATATGACAAGTATTCCCGATTACGTTTTGGCTATGGTACGCCGTAAGGTTGGTGCGGAGTGTCCCGACTTCGACCCTATGAAGCTTATGATAGCCGCAACCCACACTCATACTTCCCACACTCTTGCAGCTCCCGACGAGTTCAGAGTGAACGGCAAAAATCCGATTACTGCTACAAAGGATATCCTTGCCGAGTTTATGCCTCCCGAAAAGGAGTATAAGGCACTCGTTACCGCCGACGATTCGGTTATCGACCCAAAGGAAGCAGCTCTCTTTGTAAGCGAGCAGATAGCTAAAGCGGCAATTAAGGCTTGGAAAAACCGCAAGGAAGCCCTTTTCTCAAACGAGTTCGGCAGAGCCGCTGTCGGTATGTGCAGAAGAGTTCATTACGACGACGGAACGTCGGAAATGTGGGGTGACACAAACTCCGCAAACTTCGTCGCTCTTGAGGGCGGAAATGACTCGGGTATCGAGCTTCTTTACATATTCGATACAGATAAAAAGCTTACCGGTGTTGTGGCAAATATCGCTTGTCCCTCCCAGATTTTAGAGCAGAGAAGCTTTATTTCCGCTGACTATTGGGGCAGAGCAAAGGCTATAATCCGCGAAAAGCTCGGAAGCGATATTTATCTTCTCGGCCTTGGCGGAGCAGGCGGCGACCAGTGCCCCAGAGACCTTGTTCGTTGGGTTCAGCCCGAAACTCCTATCGACGACCCCCACGTTATAAGACCTCTTCCCTTAAAGCATAAGGCAGACCCCTCAATGTTCGATATTTCCGGCTGCAACAAGGCAGGAAAGAGAGTTGCAAACGAGATAATCTCGGTTTACGAGGATATTGACAAGGACTCCCTTATGGATGATATGAAGTTCTGCCATAAGGTAAAGAGCCTTGACCTGCCTCTCAGAAAGGCTACCAAAGAAGAGTACAACAACGCAGTTCGTGAGATAGAGTATTACGTTCAGAAAAATGCCGACAACGACGTATTTACCTATGCCGATAACGCAAAGATGTACGTTCATTCGGGAACTATTCTCCGCTACCGTATGCAACAGTATCAGGAGATATACACTATCGAGTACCACGCAGTAAGATTCGGCCCCGTTGCCTTTGTTACCAATCCCTTTGAGCTATTCCTCGACTACGGTAACAGAATCAAGGCAAGAAGCTACGCCGAGCAGACCTTTATCGTTCAGCTTTGCTGCGGTCAGGGCGGATATCTTCCCACCGAAAAGGCTGAAAAGGCAGGACATTATTCCGCATATATCACCTCGGGCAAGGTTGGCCACGAGGGCGGAGACCTGCTTGTAAGAGAGCAGCTTAAGGATATTGCAGATATGTTCGAGGGTGAGGAAATTTACGATAAAAAATGGTAAAATCCGAGTTTAACGTATAACGGAATACTCATATTCACTTTGAAAACAAACCTGCATCAAGGCACTTCTTTATCTCGGTTGGGGTGTAACCCAGGGTGTGTGGAGCATATCTATTCTTGTATCGGCGGTTGTCGCCCTTATACTTATTCCTATGAATAATAGGTTTAAGAAAAAGGAAGCAGAAGCTTTCACTGCCGAAACGAAAGCATAGCCTAAAAACAATCTAATAAAACAAAGTCCTCTCTAAAGACGGAGAGGACTTTTTATGTTGAAAATTAAGATGTTTTTATCTGTTCGTTCTGGGCTTATAAAGGGGATAAAAACCAAATCCTTTTAGCCGCCCTCGCGCGCGTTGTTGTTGTTGCTGTTATATATTTCTCTTTTATTTATTATCCCGCTTTGTTATATATTTATTATTGTGGAGCAAATTGCGTTAGTTACCGAAGCAGATTGCGTTAGTTGCCGAAGCAAAGTGCGTTGCGGGAGGTACTTTTTGTCTCACCGTAGCGTCAAAAAGTCGGTATTTGAGCATCTTGTGGGGGACATTTTGTCCGGGTCAAATGTGGAAAACTTACCGCAAACTTTGTGAGATGTTTACTCGGAAAATCTTCTCTTTAGCGACCTTGAATACTCGGTCGGGGTCATTTTTTCCTGCTTTTTAAAAAGTGCGGTAAGATAATGCACCGAGGAAAGGTTAAGCTCTGCCGCAATTACAGTAAGGGAAGAGTCGCCTTTGTCAAGCCTCTTTTTCGTGTAGCTTACCCGCTTTATGTTAAGGTAGTCAATGACCGTATGTCCGTAAAGACGCTTGAACTCCTTTGAAAGAGTTGTTTTGTTGGTGTTAAAGAGGAAGCAAAGCTCCTCAATGTTTATCTTTTCCTTAAAGTTGTCGTCAATGTACTTTTTGATTTCGCCTATCTGACTCAGTGAAACCGAGGAATTAAGAGCTTCTCTTTCGCTGTCGCTTCCACTTGCAAGAACATCGTAAAGTCTTAAAGACTTTATAAGGAAAATTTGAAGATAGTTTTTTATAAGCTGGTCTGCCCCAAAGGAGTAGCTTTTTCTTTTTTTCATATCCTTAACGTATGGAATATCAAAGGGCGGCTCGTAAACTGTACGGCCTTCTTTTATTATCTCCGCAAGCATCTTTTGAAGCTCGTCGGTTAAGGGCAGGGGAGAATAGCTAAGGCGGTTAAGCTCCTTTCCCGAACACTCAAAGCCGATAATTATTATATTCGGAGCAATATCGTCGTTACAGTAAAGGGAATGATTTTGGTTTGATGCGTGTATTATCATCGAGCCTTGGGAAAGCTGCCCGGTATAGTTGTCGGAGGAAATCTGTATTCTTCCTTTGTCGACGTAAACAAGTTCGCAAAAGTCGTGGGAATCGTCTGTGGTGTGGAAGCTCGGGGTAAATTCAAAATAATGCAGATTGGCAAGTCTTGTTACCTTAAGCTCGGTTTTGAAGGATTTTAAAACGAATTCCATAAAGCAAAATTCTCCCTTTGAAATTATCATAAAAACAAAATTATTTACGATATTATACCACGAATTTACTATTTTGTAAAGACAAACAGAAAAAAATATGTTACAATTTAATAAAAACAACCTAAAAAGGAGAAATATTATGTCAAGAATTTGCATTCCCTATGAGGAATACCAGGAAAGAATTAAAAAGGCGGCTAAGATGGTCGCAGAAAAGGGACTTGACGTTATGCTCGTTTGCTCCACCGAGAGCGACTATGCTAACGCAAGATACTTCTCTGGCTTCTGGCCTCTCTTCGAAAGAGCAGGCGTAGCAATCTCCGCAACAGGCGATGCGGCACTTCTCGTTGGCCCCGAGTCGGCTATTTTCGGTAAGGACTGGTCTAAGATTGAAAAGGTGTTCGTTCTTCGTGAGTTCCGCGAGTCTGCTGACCCCTCTTACCCCGAGCTTCAGGCTTCCACTTTCAATGATGTATTCAAGGCTATCGGCGTTCAGGGCGAGAATATCAAAATCGGTCTTGGCTCTTACGTTGAATGCACTCTTCCTATCTACGAAGGACTCAAAGACGCATACCCCAAGGCAGAAATCGTTAAGTGTAACGATATTATGGTAAACCTTAGAAAGATTAAGTCGGCAAACGAGCTTGCTTGTATCCGCGAGGGCTTCCGCATTATCGAACTTGCAACCGACGAGGTTATCAAGAACCTTAAACCCGGTGTTACCGAGCTTCAGATGGTTGGCGTTGCACAGAGAGTAATCTACGAGAACGGCGCAGAGTACGAGGGACTTCCTATGTACGTGTTCTCCGAGGCTTCAACAAGACACGCAATCTCCCGTTCTACATACAAGACCATCGGCAAGAACGATATCGTTCAGCTTAACCTTTCCGCAAAGATTGACGGCTACTCTCCCTCTATCGGACTTCCCGTTGTAATGGGTAAGCTTGAAGGAAAGCGTCGTGAGATAGTTGAATTCTGTCACAAGATGCACCACTGGACCGAGGAACAGCTCAAAGCAGGCGTTTACGCAGATAAGATCGCACAGGAATTCCTCCAGATGTACAAGGACGCAGGCTACGGTGACAACTACGTTTACGGCCCCTGCCACGGTACAGGTATGATCGAGGTTGAAGCTCCTTGGATGGAGACCTCTACTCACTATCCTCTTGAAGAGAATATGACCTTCCAGATTGACACCTTCATTTCGGGCGACACATTCGGCTGCCGTTGGGAGAAGGGCGCTGCAATCAAGGCTGACGGCTGCGAGAGCTACACCGACTATCTTAAGAAAGGCATCATAGAGCTTGGTTTCTGATATGGCAACTGTTGGAAAATGTGATTGGATAATCCCCGACTGCGAGCTTCCCCCTCCCGGTGAAGGCGTACTTAAGGGACACGAGAGCGTTATAGTTGTTAACGACTCTGACAAAACGGCTAAAATCAAGGTTTCTATCTTCTTTGTAGATAAAGAGCCTTATGAAAATATTGAGTGGACAGTTGAAGCAAAGAGAGTAAGATGCTTTAGAATGAATAATCTTACCGATATGTGCGGCTTCGATATTCCTCTTGAAACACAGTATGCGATGAAACTTGAATCAAGCGAGCCTATCGTAGTTCAGTACGGCAGACTTGATAACAGACAGACAAACCTTGCGTACTACACAACCCTTGGCTATTGATTTAGGCTTTCACCTCGCAAAATAGGAGAAAACAATGAAAAAATGCGATTTTTCTAAGGTTTTTTGTAATAATTCTGTAACTTTCACTCCATACCTGTCCTTTTCGGAGGGGACTGTTTTTGGGGAATATAAGCAGACTTCGGGCAGTGGAACGGTAATCTATTCTTATGAAAGCGCCGAGGTTTCGGATATCCTTTATATAAATGAAACGGATAGCGGATACGTCTGTAAAAGACATTTTAAAAACAAGTCGAACAAGGTGAAAAATCTCCTTGAGCTTGGTATCCGTATTAAGGGAATCGGCTTTGGCGAGAATCCCTCCGATGATTATTACTACCATGTAGAAAATCCGAGAGTATTTCAAAAAATGACTCTCAAAGTGGACTTTGACCGCACCGGCTCTCACTCGCCCGAAAGCGAGTTTGACGAGGTAGCGGGTAACAAATGGGCAGATCCGGGTGTTATAGTTGACCGCATTGGCGCTTGTCCCTATCAGCCCTTTCCCGCAATTCTTATAAGCAATTATAAGTCAAAGCGTGGTGTTGTTCACGGTACGCTTTCGCAAAAGCTGTTCTATCATTGTTATCTTATTTGTCACGAGGACAAAAACATTACCCTCGATATTCTTTCCTCCTTTAAGGATATTGAGTATAGGGAAATTGCACCCGAAGAAACGCTCATTGACGAGTGGTATCTCGGCAAAACCGACAGGGCGGATGATGTGGAGGTAGTTTTTGAGGAGTATTCGCACGAGCTAAGAAAAAGACTCCCCGCAAACTATGGCGCGACGAGCATCAACCGCGACAACCTTGTTTGGGGCTCTTGGAACGACGGAATTTTCCGTGATATTTCCGAGGATATGCTCCTTTCCGAGGCAAAGGCTATCGTGAATAATTTCCCTACGGTACGGTGGTTACAGCTTGATGACGGCTACTGTACCTTGAAAGGAAAGGGGGCGCATGGTCTCGGCGTCCCCTACGAGGGGGATGATGGCGTAGATAAAGAAAAATTCCCTAACGGAATAAGGCACTTCACCGATAGCTTAAGGCTTATAGGACTTCGTCCGGCAGTTTGGATTGGCGGATACTGCCCAAATGATTCAAAAATTTCCAAAGAACGCCCCGAGTTAATGACTCGCTATGCTTCAAGAGAGAATCGTAATATGGTTCTTGACGTTTCAATTCCCGAAACCAGAGAATATATGAAAAAGGCTCTTGACGTTATGATTCACGATTGGGGATTTGACGGAGTGAAGCACGACTTTTGGAGCTATGCCTTTGAGGTAAGCGAAAATCTACTTAAAAATAAGGACAAATCAGGCTACGAGCACAGAGCCTGGTGGCTTGAAGAGGTAAGAAAAAGACTTCCCGGCGACGGATATTTCCAGACCGGTTGCGACATCGTTATGGGTAACCCCTTCCTCGGAACTCATTTTACAAACTATCGCTACGGTATTGACATCGGTGCAGGGAAGTGGGAAAACCTAAAAACCAATTATCTTTGGTGTATCGCTTGTCTTGCAACTCATACGGGCGACCTTATCGTGCCTAACAGCGACGCGGTGGGTATGTTTCCCGGACTTTCGGACAGCGATGCCGAGTTTTGCGTAAACTTTATACTCATTACGAGAACTATGGTAGAGCTTGCAGGCAGGTTTACCCTTGCCGACAAGGAAAATCCTCGCTTTAAAATGCTTAAAAAGGCTACCTGCCATATAAATAACGGTCAGGACGTGTATTTTGCCGACTACGATTACAGAGTGGGCGATACTCCCATTCCCTATAAATTCTATATAAAAACTCCTCACTTTTCAAACGAATCGGGGGGCGTACTTCCTTTGCGTACTATCGCTCTCTTTAATCCCGAAGAGGAAAATATGACTCTTTCACTAACACCATCGTCTCTCGGTCTTGAAGCTGAGAAAAGCTACCGTTTAACCGACGTTTGGAGTGGCGAAAGCTATATTCTTGAAGAAAAAATCGACTTTGAGCTTTCCGCCCACGAGTCAAGACTCTTCTCGATAAACGAATACGAGGGTTATGGCATATACGACTCGAATATTTCTCTTTCTGCCGTTTCTTACGGGGCAAAAAGGATTGTTGCAACAATGAAATATTCTGCCGATGCAACTCTCACTCTTTCTCATAAGCCGAGATGCGTAAAAATCAACGGTGAAGAGATTGAATTTACCTATAAAAACGAAAAGCTATCCTTTGCTTCAAGCGAAGGTGAGCTTGAAATACTCTTTTAATTCCTAAGTAAAGGAGAAATAAAATGATTTTTGATAACAGCTTCCCAAAGGAAGTAAAATACGTTCAGGAAAATAATATTCCTCTCGTTATATGCGCGGGTACTGTGGAATACCACGGCCCTCATTGCTCCTACGGCTGCGATACTCTCGTTGCCGAAGGACTTGTAAAAAAACTTGCCGAAACAAAGGAAATGATGATAGCTCCCACTATCTCATACAGCCCATCAAGCTATGCCGTAGGCGACGACAAAAGCGGCACTGTTCACGTTGAGGAACGAGCCTTTGAAAACTACGTTTACTACGTGTTCAAGAGCCTTCTTTCAGCAGGCTTCCGTAATATTTACGTTGTAATTCATCACCAGTTTGAGCAGGAAAGCGAGATGCCTATGACCCTTTGCTACCGTATGGCGGCAAAAAGAGCTACTATGGAATATCTCGAAAAAACTCTCGGTCAGGGCTGGTGGGGAAGCGAATCCTACGCTAACTACTACGAGGAGCTTGAGGGAGCAAATAATCCTTTCTCTTGGATTAAGGTTATTCCCACAATGTCAACAGCCGTTCAGAATGCAACAGGCTATGACCACGCGGGAAAGTACGAATCTTCAATCCTTATGTCACTTTACCCCGACTGTGTAAAGCTTGATCGAATTGACGACATCAAGCACTGGTTTACCGAGTCGGCAAGAGAAGCAAACAAGGAGCTTGGCGACTTAATGGTGGCAAAATCTCTGGAGTATCTTAACGAAGCGATTAAGTAAAAAAACGATATTTTTTACTACAATTGTTTACATTTTTCCGACTTTTGATAGTCTGTAATGGTCTCGCAGCTTCAAAAGTTGATACGAAAAGCTAAAAAGAAAGGATAAAAATTTGGTATGAATGAAAGAGTAAAAAAGCTCGTGGCTTCAATGAGCGACGAGGAACTTTGCTCCGAGATAATGTGCTGGGAGTTCAGGACTGAACTTGGAAAACGTGCATTGGAAAAATTCATAAAAGAAAACAAGGTCTCAAATTTCTATTATCATTTTTCCTATACCGCAGAGCACGGAAAATGGATAACCGATACGATTCGCAAATATTCAAAATCTCCCGTATTGGTTGCCGCTGACGTTGAATACGGAGTTCCGAAATCGGTTCTTGATCACTCCGTCTCGCCTTCTCTTATGGGGATTAGTGCAGCCGACAACGAAGAGCAGGTTTATGAGCTTGGTAAGCTTTCCGCCAGAATTTGCCGAAGCTACGGCATAAATTATACTTTATCGCCTGTTGTTGACGTTAATTTCAATCACAGAAATCCGGTTACTAACGTTCGTTCGGCATCGGATAATCCCGAAAGAGTTTATAAAATCGCATCGGCTTATTCCAGGGGTATGCGTTCCGAGGGCAGATTTGCTACCTGCGCAAAGCATTTCCCCGGTGACGGAACGGATGATCGAAATCAGCATCTGTGTACAACGGTTAATTCTCTTTCTATGGAGGATTGGTGGTCAAGCTATGGCGAAATTTACAAGAAAATGATTGCCGACGGTTTGGATTCCATAATGGTAGGTCACATTTCGCTTCCCGCATACGGAATGGAAGCCGACGAGCTTGGCGCTTATCCCGCAACTCTTTCAAAAAGGCTTATAACCGATTTGCTTAAAGGTGAGCTTGGGTTTGAGGGATGTGTAATTTCGGACGCTATGAGCATGGTTGGCGTTGCCTCCCGTGTTAGCGCAGACCGACTTGCCGTTGAGTTCTTCCTGGCAGGCGGAGATATGCTTTTGTTCCCCGAAAGAGGTGACTATCAGCGTGTTCTTGCGGCTGTAAAATCGGGTGAAATACCGAAAGAGCGTCTTTATGACGCAGCCTATCGCTGTCTTGCAATGAAGGAGAGAATAGGTCTTTTCGATGAGGAAAACCTTTCGACCGAAATCTCGCAAGAGGACGTTGATAAAATCCGCAAAATCAACTACTCTATTGCAGAAAAGAGCATTACTCTTATTAGGAATTACGAAAACATTCTTCCCTTGAAAATCAATCCCAATTCGAGAATTTTGCAGATAAATATTTCCTACGCAAAGAAAAACGAGCGTATAAATACTATTCCGGCGCTTACCGGCGCTCTTGAAGCCGAGGGACATACCGTTGATTTTATGACAAATCCCACTCACTACCGTGTGGATAGCGTTGTCGATGCTTATGACGCAGTAATAATTGCCTGCGATATAACACCAACCAAGTGTTGCGGAAGCTCTCTTGCAACCGATTGGAACAATATTATGGCATTTTGGCGTGGCTATGCCCTCCGTGGAAGAAGAGTTGTGTTTGTATCTTTCGGTGATCCTTATAAGCTTTACGATATGCCTTTCTTAAAGACCTACATAAACGCTTATTCTCCTTGCGATACGTCGATTAAAGCCGCAGTAAAAGCAATATTCGGAAAAATTCCCTTTGCAGGAAAATCTCCGGTTGCTTTGCCCGGATTTTTCGATCGTGAAGATTAAATTAAAAATTTAGATCCTATAATAAAAATAGCCGACTCTTACGAGAGATCAATGTAAAAAAGGAGACCTCCTTGAAGGTCTCCTTTTTTATTACGACTGATTTTATATACCGCACCACTCGTCCTGCCAGGGAATAATCAGGCAGTTGTCGTCGGTTATCTCGATAGGAAGTATGGAATATCCCGATTTTTGAAGATCTTCGGGCTTCCAATGGTCAAGCATGAGGTAGAATTTTCCGTCTGCCTCAAAGATGTAGCTTGATTGACCGAAGAAGGTCTGCTTTGCATACTTACCCTCGCAAGGATTGTCAATAAGCTTCCATTTGCCGAGAAGGTGAGGGCAGATAGCGAAGAGCGCCGCATTGGGCGCCCAACCGGTGCATCCCGAACTTACCATATAATACATACCGTCGCTAAAGAAGAGGGCAGGAGCTTCTCTTTCCTGGTCTTCAAGCACCGAAACGTAAAAACCGTCAACGTCGGTGTAATCCTCGGTAAGTCTTGCAATATTCATAGTCTTGTTGCGGTTCGAGGAGTGGAAAAGATAGGCAGTGCCGTCTTTGTCCTTGTATATAGTCATATCTCTTGAGTCCTGCTTGTTGGGAACTTTTGCCATTTTTAATTCAAAAGGCCCTTTAGGACTGTCGGAGGTTGCAACCGCAACACCCGCAAAAGAGTAATCGTCTCTGTCTGCGTGCATCCAAAGAACGAACTTTTTCGTCTTTTCGTTGTAAATTACCTTCGGACGCTCAAGCACCTTTGATGTGTGGATAGGACTCAAGGGATTTTCCTTGTCGCTTTCAAGGGCAAGTCCCTCATACTTCCAATCACGAAGATTTTTTGAAGAATAGCAGGAAATGCCGATAACGTCAACTCTCGCAACTTCAGCACCCGAAACAAGATGCGTGATTTTTGTTTCACCGCCCTTGTGCTCGCCGTACCAATAGTAGGTGTCCTCGTGCTTTATAATACAACCGCCGTGAGCCTGAATATCGTTTCCGTCAACGTCTTGCCATATTTGTCCGTTTTTCATTATTTTTCCTCTCCGTTAGCTGATATGTGTTTGAGATATGCATTAATAAATCCGTCAATCTCGCCGTCCATAACTGCGTCGATGTTTCCGTCCTCATAACCGGTTCTTGTGTCTTTTGCGAGAGTGTAGGGCATAAATACATAGCTTCGAATCTGGCTGCCCCATTCAATATTTGCTTTGTTACCCTGAATGTCCTCGATTCTGTCAAGCTTTTCGCGAAGCTTGATTTCCATAAGCTTTGCCTTCAGCATCTTCATAGCAGTTTCCTTGTTCTGAAGCTGAGAACGCTCTGTCTGACATCCAACAACAATTCCCGTAGGCTTGTGAACGATACGGATAGCCGAGTCGGTCTTGTTGATGTGCTGACCGCCCGCACCGGAAGAACGGTGAGCAGTTACGTCAATATCCTCGTCACGAATAACGATAGTATCGTCGTCCTCAAATTCCGGCATAACCTCAACGGATGCAAAGGAGGTGTGACGTCTTCCCGATGAGTCAAAAGGAGAAACTCTTACAAGTCTGTGAACGCCGTTTTCGCTCTTAAGATAGCCGTAAGCATTCATTCCCTCAATCATAATGGTTGCAGATTTGATACCTGCTTCGTCACCGTCAAGCCAATCTATAAGCTTTACGTTAAAGCCGTGAGCCTCGCCCCAACGGGTGTACATTCTGTAAAGCATAGAAGCCCAGTCCTGTGCCTCAGTACCGCCTGCACCGGGGTGCAAGGAAAGAATTGCATTGTTTTTATCATACTGACCGGAAAGAAGAACTTCAATTCTCTTCTTTTCAGCCTCGGTCTCGATAAACTCGGTCTCGGTAACAACCTCTTCAACAGAGTCCTCGTCATTTGCTTCAATTGCCATCTCGCAAAGGGTAAACGTGTCCTCAAGCTTTGCACAAAGAGATTCGTAGCTTTCGTATTTATCCTTTAATTGCTTTATTTCCTGAAGCTTTTTCGAGGATTTTTCCGCATCGTTCCAGAAATCCTGAACAAGAGTCTCACGCTCAAGCTCTGCGCACTTTTCCTTTGCTTCCTCTATTCTTAACTGATTTCCAAGCTCTTTTACAACGTCAAAAAGAGCAGTAAGCTTTCTCTTTGCTTCTTCAAGGGCAACTATCATTATTTTCTCCTATCCGTCACCGAATGGCAACCATACAGTATTTTACCAAATTTTAATCAAACTAATATATTTTACCACAAATAAAAGAAAAAGTAAAGAGGGAGAAAAAATATTGTTTAAAACTCCGAAAATTTCCGAAAAAAATCGTTTGATTACACAAATTTGACATCCAAATCGGCAGAATTCAGATGCTCAGACGCAGAGCCGAAAACGAGACAGCTCTTTTTCGTTTTTAGAAATTGTTGCATTGGATTGTTTGCCGAAAGCACTAAAACGTATTTGCTTCTGTTTGGTATTTTATTATATTACAAAATAAAAACAACAAAAAATATTACGTCAAAGCAAATCTTTAAAATAAATATTGATTTTTCCTTAAAGCTATGGTATACTATTTCTGTTAAATTAGTTTAGAAAGGATTTTTTGAAAATGAAAGTTACAAAAGATACGCTTATCGGCGACGTTCTTGACTTTGACGTTGAAACCGCTCGCTTCTTCTTTGAGATAGGTATGCACTGCCTTGGTTGCCCTCACTCCAGAGGTGAGTCCATCGAGGACGCTTGTCTTGTTCACGGCACTAACGCTGACGAACTTGTAAAGAAGATTAACGACTACTTCGAGTCCAAGAAATGAGTCTTGGCGCATTAAATTCGCGCCTTCTCTCCGTCGCAGAGCTTGTAAGGCAGGGCGCAGTGTTTGCCGATATCGGTACTGACCACGCGCACCTGCCAATCTTTTTACTCGAAGAGGGGAGAATAACGAGAGCTGTCTTGTCGGATATTAACGAAGGGCCTCTCTCTTCTGCGCGTAACAACTGTACCGAGGCAGGACTCTCGGATAAGGTGAGTTTTTTCCTAACCGACGGAGCTTCTGCTCTTTGCGACCTCGGAATTACCGATATTGCAATCTGCGGCATGGGCGGAGAGCTTATTGCCGATATAATTGATAAAGCTCCCTGGCTTAAAAACAAAGAGCTTTCTTTGATTCTTCAACCGATGTCAAAGCAGTCATACCTGCGTCGTTTTCTTGCCGAAAACGGTTTTATGATAAAGGATGAATGCTATTCGTCAGAGGGAGACAAGCACTACGTTGTAATGCTTGCAGAATATACGGGAGAGTGCCGTAACATATCCGACGTTGAGTCCGAAATTGGCTCGGATTATATGAAATATGTAAACAAAACTTCGCAAATCGCCTATATTAAGGGCAAAATTTGTGCTTACAATAAAACTTACAAGGGCAAAATCCGAGGTGGAAATTCTGCTGATTTTGAAGAGAAAATGCTCTCGGAATTAAAATGTGCCTTGGATAATTTAGAGCAGAACTGATTTTTGAAAGGAATTTTCTATGACTCTTAAGGAGCTGTACGAATATCTTGAAGAAAAAATGCCCGAATCTCTTCGTGAGGAGTGGGATAACGACGGAATGATGTGCTGCGTGGATTCTGCAGCAGAGGTAAAGCGAGTGCTCGTTTGCCTTGACGTTACCGAGGAAATGGTTGACTACGCTATTGAAAGCGGCTTTGACCTTATAATTTCCCATCACCCACTTGTTTTCCGTCCTATATCCTCGGTTACCGATACGGGCAACGTTTCAAGAAAGTTAATCAAGCTTATAGAAAGCGGTGTTGCCGTATTTTCATTCCACTCCAGAGCAGATAAATGCGATGGGGGAGTAAACGATATTCTTTGCGACCTCTTGGGAATTTTTGACGCAGAGCCTTTTGGCGAGGGCGGACTCGGAAGAGTCGGACATCTTAACGAGGAAATTGCCCTTGAAGACTTTGTGTATAGAGTAAAGCAAACGCTCGGCTCGGATATGGTAAGATACTCCGACGGATTAAATTCGGTAAAGCGTGTCGCTGTTGTTGGCGGTGACGGTAAAGACTTTGTCAAGGCGGCTATCGAAGCAGGTGCTGACACCTATCTTTCCGGCAGAATAAGCTACAATATGATGGTTGAAGCTGCCGAAATGGGCATAAATCTTCTTGAGGGCGGCCACTATTTCACCGAGCAGCCCGTAACCGATTTCTTCCAAGAGCTTCTTATTGATTTTGACCCCGAAATGTACGTTGAAATTGCGGTTTCCAACCCTATAAAAATGTATTGATATGAGATACTTGAAAACGATAGGCTTCAGCCTTTTTGTCTGGTGTTTCTCCTTCGTTTTGTTTTCTGCCGTATGCTTTGTGATTATAAATCTTATTTATCCTGCGTTGCTCAGCGAGTTTCCCGGGCTTCTTCCCGATTATAACTTCGTCAACGAAAGGGAAAAATACGAGCAGCTTCGCAGAATTTTGGAAGCAATTTCCGCAGCTGTCGCAGCCGCTATCCTATCCTATGTTTCCGTAAGATACGATAACGAAAGATTCGAGTATATGATAACCGAAACCGAAGGAATGTACACTATGAAAGCAGGAATATCTATCTATTATTCCCGCTACCTTCTTTCCGACGTTGTTGTTTCTGTTATCATACCGATTCTTGTCGTTGCTTTTGAAAGCGGAGTAATTCCGCTTATGGATTTTCTTCCCGAAAGCGTCATTGAGGTGCTTTATCTGCCTTTTTCGCTTTCTTCCGCCTTTATATCGTTGGTTGGTGATATTTGGGCAGTAATTTTGTTAACCGTTCTTATTTTCATTACAAGATTGCTCGCAGGATTTCGTGCAATCGACCGCTTTAGAGTCGTCTGGCTCTCCGACATTCAGTTTCTTGGGTAGGAGGGCGTATGATTAAAATACTTGAATTTCTTTTAGCGGTAATACTCGTTCTTTACATATCAAAATGCCTTTCCATAATATTTAAAAGAACGTCGTTTTGCCGTGCGATAAAAAGGCTTTCGAAAATCGAAGGCGTTAAAATTTTAAATCTTAAAAACTCCTATCACTCGCTGTTTTCTATGTCAAAGGATGCGGAATATTATCTGTCTATCTATGGCGACGTATATCTTGTGCGAGTGTATAACGGCGGCGGAGCATCAAATGCGGTACACTTCGCTTCCGAAAGGTTTACCGTCAAATTTTCAAGAATGAAAAGCGTCGTCTTTATGCCGCACTCACCGAGAGCCAGAAGACCGATTTCCTTGAAAGGCTTTAACTTTGGCGGCTCGATAAAAATCGTTGAGCCTATATGCAAACCGGAGTTTATGGGGGATAGAGAATACTCCGAAATTCTTGTTTTCAACCCCGCGCCCGGGGA
The DNA here is from genome assembly GCA_045636445.1 of Eubacteriales bacterium. Lineage (GTDB taxonomy): Bacteria > Bacillota > Clostridia > Oscillospirales > CAG-272 > UBA1740. The sequence goes on from JAZTXO010000094.1 coordinate 27,851, forward strand.
TGTAAGCTACGTTTCTCCCGAGAAAACAAAAATCAAAATAGCCTTTACCGGTGACGAGGTTTACGGCAGACGGATTTTCACAGCCTCTACCTTTGAAATCTTCGTTGACCGCGAGGCAAGACGAATAAGGAATGAAAAAATTCAACAGAATTTTTAAAGAAAGGTGAATTATGAAAAATCTAACGATAAGGCTTCTTGCCCTGATGCTCGTTTTAGCTATGGGCGTATCCACACTCTTTGCCTGCGATAATCAGGACGGCACAGATAACGGAAATGAAAACCAAAACGATAACGGCGGTAACGAGGACGACGAGCTTTCAAAAATTCCCATGGGTTCAAAAGTAGGTCAAAGAGCAATAACCAAGGAGCTTGACCTTGTTTCGGGAGACGGTACGGTTAATATCAGCCAGTTTAAGGGCAAAGCCGTAGTGCTTAATTTCTGGGGCACATGGTGCGACCCTTGCAAATCCGAGCTTCCTGCATTTGACAGACTCGCAACCGAATATTCCGACCGCCTTGCGGTAGTTGCGGTTCATAGTGCCTTTAATGCGTCTGCGGCAGCGGCAGCTCCCGGATATATTTCCGAAAACTTCCCGGACAGTAAGATTTGCTTCGCATACGATAAACCCTACGATAACTATTCCGACGAGTATTATACGCTTCTCCAAGGAGGAGATAGCTATCCCGTCACCATTATTATCGACGAAAGAGGAGTAATAACCGAAAGACGAGTAGGCTCAATGAGCTACGAAACTCTTAAAGGCTACGTTGACGCAGCTTTGGCAGACTAAAAAAATACGGAGATTTAGAGGGTAAAACCTAAAAATCTCCGTTTTCTATTTTATTTTAAGTATTTCTTGTTAATTTTTGCAGCATCCGAGGCAAATCTTGAAATGCTCTCAATTCCGCCCTTGCAGCCGGATTTTGTTGAATATCCGTGTGCCGAGTGGCAAACGCACAGACCGTTCACAGCATAAAGCCTGAATCTGTATTCACCGCCCTTGTCAACGTAAATCTCCCACTTGGGGCAGGGGAGAGGAGCATATCTTTTAAGAGTCGTGTCCTCTATAAGCGTCTTTGATGCGTTGGCAATAACGCTTTGAATACCGTTCATTGCGGCAGATGATGAAGAATACATCTGCGAATATGCAATAACCGCATAATTCGATGCGTAAAGGCTGAAGAAATATCTTCCGTCCTTGGCTTTCCTGATGTCAAACTTGCCGTTTCTTGTAGCACGGCTTTCGGTTACTGTGGAAGAGCCTTCGGTTTCATCCTGCTCCTTGACCTCTGCCGCTTCTTTAGTCTTTGCAGGCAACTTCTGCTTTGCCGAATCCTTCTTTTTTGCCGAGGTGATAACCGTTTCTTTAGGCTCTTTTTTCTTCTTTTCCTCTTTTTCCTTTTTTTCGGCTTCCTTTAAGGCTGTTTTTGCCTTTTTCTTGGCATTTTTCTTTTCGTCGTTTTGCTTTTTTATTTCGTCAGCAGCTAAAAGGAATTCTGAAATATCCTTTGTTTGTTTTTTTTGGTTTGTCTTTTTCTTTTCGGGGGTAAGGAAACTATCGTGGTCGTCGTCAAGAAGAAATTGCTTCTGCTCGTCCACCTCTTCCTCGAAAGAAAAGAGCTTTATTCTGATTTTTCCGCCCTTCTTCTTGCCGAAAAGCTTGATATACATTTTGTCAAAAAATCTCATTGCCGCCTCCAAACACTTTACTAACCTTATTTTATCATAAAGCAAAAGGAAAAACAAGAGAATTTTTTAAAAAACAGACTATTTTCGCGTAACATCCTTTAGATAGGCAAGAGCATCTTTGATACCGCCTATTTCGTCAATAAGACCGCACCTTGTCGCTTCATATCCGTCAAGTATCGAGCCTATGTCGTTCACCAGTGTGTCGGTACGGTTTATAAGCTCTCTGAAATATTCTTCTTTAACTCCCGAATGGCTGACGATAAAGTTTATAATGCGGTTTTGCATTTTTTCAAGATAATCAAATGCCTGAGGCACACCGAGAACAAGTCCGTTCGTTCTTACAGGGTGAATTGTCATCGTTGCGCTGGGTACGATAAAGGAACGGTCGGCACTTACCGCAAGAGGAACGCCTATTGAATGACCGCCCCCAAGAACTATGGAAGCCGTAGGCTTTTTCATACTCGCAATAACCTCGGAAATGGCAAGTCCTGCCTCAACGTCACCGCCAAGCGTGTTGATAAGAATAATTACACCGTCGATTTCCTCACTTTCCTCAAGGGCAACAAGGGTAGGGATAACGTGGTCGTATTTCGTTGTTTTTTGAGTGTTGTCAAGGACGTAATGCCCCTCGATTTGTCCGATTATCGAAAGACAGTAAAATGACCCCTTCGCCCCCTCGATAATCGCTGTTCCGTCTTTAATTATGTCTCCGCTTTCGGCGGGATTTTTTCTCTCTTCTTCCTTTTGCTGCATTTTTTGTCTCCACATATACTTTTTTTCTTATTTTTTCGATAATCTTTTGTTTTATGCATTGATTTTCTTTTTTGTTTGTGTTATAATGCAAGGTGGAAATGTGCGGACTAATTTAATGTCCGTAAATAAAATGACAAAAAGGAGTCATAAAATGAAAAAGGTAATTATCGAAACCTCTGCAAGACACATCCACGTATCCCGCGAAGACCTCGACGTTCTTTTCGGCAAGGGCTACGAGCTTACTAAGAAAAAGGATCTTAGCCAGCCCGGTCAGTATGCTTGCGAGGAAAAACTTACAATAGTTGGCCCTAAAGGTACTCTCAAGGCATCTATCCTTGGTCCTACCCGTCCTGCAAGCCAGGTTGAAATCTCTCTTACCGACGCTCGTTCTATCGGTGTTGTAGCTCCTATCCGTGAGTCCGGCGACGTTGCAGGCAGCGGCGCTTGCAAGCTCGTTAACCCCGATACCGGCGCTGAGGTTGAGCTTAAGGAAGGCGTTATCGCTGCAAAGCGTCACATTCACCTCACTCCCGAAGCAGCAGCAGATATGGGTGTTGCCGATAAGGAAATCGTTTCTGTTAAGATCGATTCCGATTCCGGACGTTCCGCAATCCTTGGCGACGTTGTAGTAAGAGTAAGCGAGAAGTTTGCTCCCGCAATGCACATTGATACCGACGAGGCTAACGCTGTATTCAACACTTCTCGTGAAGTTTGGGGCGAGATCGTTAAGTAATTCTTCGAGGGCGACCTATGAAAAACATAAAAATACTTTTCCAGGGTGATAGCATCACCGATGCGGGAAGAGACAGACGAAATTATCACAATATGGGGCAGGGTTATCCCAAGTATGCATCGGCTCTCATTGCCGAAAAGCATCCCGACGTTGATTTTGAGTTTATCAATTTCGGTATCAGCGGAAACCGTACCTCGGAGCTTTTTGACCGACTTTATCCCGATGCGGTTAATTTCCAGCCCGACGTTATCTCTATTCTTATCGGTGTAAATGACATCTGGCACCGTTATAACACACCCCCCGTAAAAACTACCGATGCACAGTTTGCGCTGAATTATCGCTGTATTCTTGAGGAGCTTAAGAGAAGCACTAATGCAAAAATCGTTATGATAGCTCCATACGTTCTTGATGATGAAACAAAGGACTATCTGCGCCCCGATCTTGCAAGAATTCTTCCTGTAATCGAGGAACTTGCGAAGGAGTTTGCCGACGTGTATATCCCTCTTAATAAGATTTTTGAAGAAGCTGTTAAAACCCAGCCCGCACCCCTCTTCTATTCCAACGACGGAGTACACCCCAACGCAAACGGTGCGGAATTTATCGGTAAGATTTACGCAGAGGCTGTCGAGCCTATTATAAAAGAGTTAATTTAATTAAAGGAGAAAATAAATTATGGCAGAACTTGTTTATTCCAAAGAAGTGGAAAACATGTGCGTTGTTGCCAAGGGCCCTCACCACGGTCCCGCTCCCATTCCCGAAGAAGGTAAGTGGGTAAAGGCAAAGGACATCGCAGACATCTCGGCTTACACTCACGGTGTGGGCTGGTGCGCACCCCAGCAGGGCGCTTGTAAGCTTTCGCTTAACGTTAAGGACGGTATCATCGAGGAAGCTCTCGTTGAGACTATCGGTTGCTCCGGTATGACTCACTCTGCAGCTATGGCAGCAGAAATTCTTCCCGGTAAGACTCTTCTTGAGGCTCTTAATACCGACCTTGTTTGTGACGCTATTAACACCGCTATGCGTGAGCTCTTCCTTCAGATCGTTTACGGACGTTCTCAGTCCGCATTCTCCGAGGGCGGTCTCGTTATCGGAGCAGGTATGGAAGACCTTGGTAAGGGCGAGAGATCCATGGTTGGTACTATGTACGGTACTAAGGCAAAGGGTGTTCGTTACCTTGAAATGACCGAGGGCTACTGCACCAGAATGGCTCTTGACGAGAACAACCAGGTTATCGGTTACGAGTTCGTTTCTCTCGGCAAGATGACCGACTTCATCAAGAAGGGCATGGAGCCTAACGAAGCATACGAGAAGTCCAAGGGTACATACGGCAGATTCGCTGATGCTGTTAAGTACATCGATCCTCGTAAGGAATAATAAGGAGGTAATGTATAATGGCTAAATTTGAAGGTTATGAAAGACGCGAGGCGAAGATCCTCGCCGCACTTAAAGAGTATGGCATTTCCTCTATCGACGAGTGTAAGGCTATATGCGATGCAAAAGGCATCGACCCCTATAAAATAGTTGAAGAAACCCAGCCCATCGCGTTTGAGAACGCAAAGTGGGCATACACCGTTGGCGCAGCAATCGCAATCAAGAAGGGTTGCACCAAGGCTGCTGACGCAGCTGCCGCAATCGGAATCGGACTTCAGTCCTTCTGTATCCCCGGCTCTGTTGCAGAGAACCGTAAGGTTGGTCTTGGCCACGGTAACCTTGGCTCTATGCTTCTTTCCGAGGAGACCGAGTGCTTCTGCTTCCTTGCAGGTCACGAGTCCTTCGCAGCAGCAGAGGGCGCAATTAAAATCGCTCTTAACGCTAACAAGGTTAGAGTTAAACCCCTCCGCGTTATCCTTAACGGTCTTGGCAAGGATGCAGCTATGATCATTTCCAGAATCAACGGCTTCACCTACGTTCAGACCGAGTTCGATCCCTATACCGAAGAGGTTAAGGTTCTCTCCGAGACCGCATACTCCACCGGCGACAGAGCAAAGGTTAAGTGCTACGGCTCAGACAACGTACCCGAAGGTGTTGCTATCATGAAGCTCGAAAACGTTGGTGTTTCCATCACAGGTAACTCAACTAACCCCACCCGCTTCCAGCATCCCGTTGCAGGTACCTATAAGAAGTGGTGTGTAGAAAACGGTGTTAACTACTTCTCAGTTGCATCAGGCGGCGGCACAGGCCGTACACTTCATCCCGACAACATGGCAGCAGGTCCTGCTTCCTACGGTATGACAGATACAATGGGCAGAATGCACTCAGACGCTCAGTTCGCAGGTTCTTCATCAGTTCCCGCTCACGTTGAAATGATGGGCCTTATGGGCGCAGGTAACAACCCCATGGTTGGTATGACTGTTGCATGTGCAGTTGCTATTGAAGAAGCTTCAAAATAAGTAAGACTTGTTATTCGCAAGGCTCGTAATAATTTGCTTCAACATCCGCTCCCTCTCGTTTTGAGAGGGAGCTTTTGCTTTGAATGATTTCAACTAATCTCAAAATACATTGTGTTCTTTCAAAATCATATAAAACTAATAATAAAGTTAAGAATTTAGTTAAATTTATGTTGAAAAAACAATAAAAATATGATATATTATTATACTGATAAATTGTAATTTGGAGTAGTATATTCTGTGTTATATTATCGGGAAAAATTAAGGAGATGTAATTCTTATGACAGATAAAGAACTCAGGAAATTAAGTCGTCTTGAACTGCTTGAATTACTTCTTGATGCCAGTAAGGAAAATAAGCAACTTAAAGAGCAGATTGCCAGATTGACTGTCGAAAACAAAACAGCCCGTAATATAGAAAATCTTTCTGTAATAACCCATCAGGTTGAGAAGGCTCTTGAATATGCAAACGGTATTACGGACTCTCTTAAAGCAACCTCGGGTAAGGCAGATTCAGTCAATACCGGTATACGAGAAAGAAAATCCCCTGCTGTATCAGGCTCACTTTCGGATGTTGAAATTTACAGACAAATGTTATCGTTTTTTGCTCGTAACGATGACAAACTGAGTGTGTTTCCTGCTGATTTAGAAAATTCTGTCAGAGCAAGAATAAGGAGCATACTTGAAAGAAGAAAACAAAACTGATACCCATTCACAGGAGCGTTACCGCCAATGGTAAGGAAAAAATCAAAATGGTTCGGGTCAATTCCCACAGCTAAACAAATAGAAAACGAAATCCTCAGAGAAAAATACAATCGGAAATATAAGCAGGTG
>JAZTXO010000095.1:0-40145 GCA_045636445.1 Eubacteriales bacterium
ATACCGGGAAAGCTCAAATGCAAAAACCGAGGCGAAGGGCAAAACTAGTTATTCTCTATATTTAAGTCAAGAAGATGTGCCAAATTACTTGAAGGCTGGGGAAAGACAGAATAAAAATAGGCAAATGCGTTACGAAGCCGGTCAACAAATGGTTATTTCTTCCGAAGCGGAGTTTGATTCGTTTGTGAGAGATGCAATCGAAGGAAATCACAATGCCGTGGTAGCGTATGGTAAAGTTGATGAAAGTTTGGCAACGCAAGTAAAGGAAAAGTCGGATTCTCAAATTGACATTACCGATGCTTATTTGGAATTGCTGGCTGACGATGTACGGCACACCTACAAAAAGCACGAAAAAGCTAAATTTCCGGGCGATTTGGATATGTCTGTTGACGATTTAATTCACGCCTTAAAAAATGTAAATCAAAGCGAAGTTGTAGAAACAAAACAATATAAGGGTGGAGATCGCAGAGTTACATTGGCTATACCGTCCAATGACGGAACAATGCTTTTGGTAGAAGTAGCCTCAAAATCCGCAGGAACTTTGAGATTAAAAACGGGTTGGAAGGTTACTAACGAAAAATTTGCACAAAAATATAGAGGCAGTACACCTACCACGGGGGGTATTAACCCCACTTATGCCGTGCGTGATGCTTCTGCCTCTATGGATGGTATATCACAAAATGGCGAAAATGTCAAGACCGAATTTTCGCTCTCCACCGACTCAAACGGCAAGGAACTTTCAAAAGGACAGCAGGACTATTTCAAGGATTCAAAGATTGTTGATGCAAGCGGCAATCTTAAAATTATGTACCACGGTACAACGGAATCCTTTACTGTGTTTGACAAGAAGAAAGCAAAGTCAAGCGGCACATACGGAAAAGGCTTTTATTTTACCGATAGTGATTCTCACGCCAAGACCTACGGCGAAACCCATACCGTATATCTGAATATCACAAATCCGCTTCAAGGTGGCACGAACAACATTACCAAAGAACAGTTGAGAAAGTTTGTTGAAACTCTTGCGGAAAATGAAGATTACGGTATTGAGAATTACGGCTACGGCGCAACGGTTGACAGCGTAACGGATAGCGTTTACGGAAAAGACGATTTTGCAATGCTTATGGATTTGAATGTATCCTGCGTTGGCAATATGGTTGAAGCTGTTGAGTTGTTCAACAAAGTAAACGGAACTGATTACAACGGAATTGTAGCACCTACGGAAACAGTTGCTTTCTATCCCGAACAAATCAAGAACATTGACAATCAGAATCCTACGAGCAATCCCGATATTCACAAATCACTTTCCGGCGAAAACGAAGCACCGAAGGAATATGGCAATTTCAATATCTACGGCAAGGATATTAGATATAGTGGAACACCTGCTCCTGCGGCTGAAACCATTGCACCGATTATGGAAGAAGCAGAGCCTTCAAACACTAGTCTTGCTGACTTCCCGAAAAGAAACAGAGGCAGATCATACAGCTTTGACGGAGCATACAACGCTGACGGAAAGCAATATATCTCTGACGGTGTTTTTGTTGCGGAATTTAATTCTGTTGATGAAACGCTTGAGCATAACGAGAATTTCCCGATTAAGCGTGTTCGTGAATTGTTTAACTCTGTTTCCGAGAATCAATCGGCAGAGAAGTACGGCATTGATTTAGCGAAAATCAACGAGGGAGAAAGCGCATATATCAAAGTCGGCGGTCAACTTTTCGAAAGCAAGTATGTTGGAGCAATTATTCGAGCTATTGAAAACCCGTCTTTTTCTCTTGCTGATTACAAAGGCGGCGCAAAAATGCTTATCGCAGAGGGTGAAAACGGCAGAGTAGCACTTATGCCTGCAAGAGCAGCGGAAAATTATACCGCAGCTTATGAGGCACAGCCTATTCAAGAAGTTGCGCCGATTTATACCGAGCAAGTTTCCGAGCCTACTGCTGCCGAACTCGATGCACAACGGCTTGAACTTGAAAGAAAGATTCAAGAAGCAATGCAAGCAGAAGATTACAATACCGTCAATCAGCTTGCTCCCGAACATCAAGCATTGCTGGATAAAATCGCTCAAGCGGAAAAGGCAGAGGCGGCATTTGAAAGCGAGCGTTTTAATAGCTTGCTAGAAACAGATGCACCTATCGAGCAGGAAGCACAATACCCCGGAGAGGAACTTGACCCTGCTGACCCGTTTGCAAATAGATACCTTGAGGATATCGGCAACAGAAAAGTCAAAGCGTATATGTATGAGAATCCCGAAGTAAAACCTTTCTTCCAAGAAGCGGCAAACGCTATGTGGGGCGACCTTGTTCGTAGTACAAAAGGCGAAAGATTGTATAACGATGAAGTGTATTACGCAACAAGAGGAAAACAAGGCATAGATGGTGTAAAGCGACAAACAACGGAAGATATTGCATATCTGCTTGATAAATTTAACTACACCTATGCAGACATAGAAAAAGGCTTAAAGGCAATTATCGAGGATAACGGCGCAGAAAACAACGCTGTTTCCAAGAGAATTGAATTTATGCTTAGTGACCGCCTTTTGAATGGTTACGAGGATGTGTACGGAACGCCTATACCGCCGAGCCAAGCCTATATCGACTTGCTGAACGAGAAGCAAATTACCGAGTACAACGAGGAAGCATTCAACGCTTATCTTGAATCTGTTGGTGACAACGCTGCTCCTATTATGGACGGCGATATTTCCCCGGTAATGAAAACCGCTGTGAAAGATGCTCCCGTTGCAGAAGCATACGAGGCAATCAGACCGCAAAAGCCTACTAAAGAGCCTAGTATGAAGCGCGTTGATGCAGATGAGCCTAAAATGGTTCGTGCTGACAGCAACAAAAGAGCAGGCGAAGAAGAAAGATCGTGGTACGAAACATCGTCCAAAAGCGAAGCAGTTGACGGCGCATTTAAGCCGGAAGATATTCCTAACGAGCTGCGCTATTACCAAGTCAAGAGCAACAGAAAGACTCTTGAAAAGGCAAATGCAGACCTCGCCAAAATGGGATATGAAGAATCTTTGGCAACCTTTGAGGGCAATTTTAAATCGAGAAAAATGACATTGGATGATATTGTACTCGGTCAAAGACTGATTCAAGAAGCCGTCAAGCGTGGTGATGTGAAAACCGCAATTGGTCTTGATATTGATTTGTCTATCCTCGGTACTGAATTGGGACAGATGATTCAATCGTATTCTATCATTCAAAGACTTACTCCCGAAGGACAGTTGAGAGCGTTGACAAGAATGGTAGAAAGAGGCAAAGCAAGGGGTGATAGAGTGTTTGAAGGCGTTGAGGTAACGGATGAAATCGCAAACGAACTCAGAAGCGTTTACAACGAGGACGGCACTTTCGATAAAGGCGAGCTGAACGGAGCGGTTGACCGAGCAAAACAGAAAATTGCCGACCAAATGCAAGTTTCCACTATGGATAAGTTGAGGGCGTGGCGGTATTTCTCTATGCTTGGAAATCCAAAAACACACGCCCGAAATATTGTTTCCAATATTGCCAACTTTGCGACAAGAAGTGTTAAAAACTTCGCCGCCCGAATTGGGGAAGATGTATTCTTGCATAACGCTGTTAAAAACCATCAAAGCGCAGATGCAGACATTGCTCCCGTTCATATCCGTACCAAAACTTTTGCTAAACGGTCGGCAGATGTTAAGGCTTTTGCAAAGCAAGTCACAAAGGAAATGAGCGATGCAATTCAAGGCAATAACAAGTATAGCGATTCTGCCGAACTGAAACAAAAGCGGCAAATCTTTAAAAACAAAGCTTTGCACGCGGTTACAGGGTTTAATACCAATGCTATGGAAGCAGAAGATGCTTTATTCAGCAGACCTACCTTTAGACTCGCTTTGGCAGAATACTTGACCGCAAACGGGATTAAAACAAAGCAGGATATCGCAAACAATCCCGAACTTGTTGAAAAGGCAAAAGCCTATGCGCTGGACGAAGCGAAAAACGCTACTTTCCGGCAAGATTCGTATATCGCAAACAAAATCAGCGAAATCGAAAGCAGAAATCCGCTGTATGGCATTGCAATCGGTTCTGTTATGCCGTTCAAGAAAACGCCTATCAATATCGCAAAAACTGGCGTTGCTTATTCTCCTCTTGGACTTGCTAGAGGACTCTATGACCTTACGCAAATTCATAACGGAAAAGTAGATGCAACAGCGGCAATCGACCATATTGCGCAAGGACTTACTGGAACTTCTATAGCGTTGCTTGGTTATGCTTTGGCAAGTATGGGCGCACTCAACGGCGCAGGCGATGACGATAAAGATGGCAAGTATGACTACCAACTCGGAAAGCAATCGTATTCTATCACTATTGGAGATCATACTTATTCTTTGAGCTGGCTTACTCCTGCTTCTATGCCTTTGTTTGTGGGCGCAAATTTCTACGAAACTCTTGTAGAAAAAGAAGAATGGGATTTTGATATGGTTGCTGATGCTCTCGGACAAACGCTTGACCCAATGAGCGAAATGTCTTTCCTCTCCGGCTTGGACGATGTTCTATCTTCCTACGACCAAGGAATACACAAACTTATGGGCGCAGGCGAGTCTTTGGTGCAGAACTATATCACTCAGTACATTCCTACGCTTTCAAGCCAGCTTGCACAAACCCTAGACGATACTAAGCGCAGCACAAAACCGTCAAAGGACAGCAAGTACACTTTCGGCGAGGAAACGCTTTACAAGGTAATGTATAAAATCCCCGGTCTGAGGAATTACCTTGAGCCTACTACCGATATTTGGGGCAAAGAGGTAAAGCAGAATGAGAATGTTGCAGTAAGGGCGTTTGAATCTTTCATTGCTCCCTATGCGGCTAAGGGAAATATTTCTTCTAATGTCGATACGGAAATCAAATCTGTATATAGCATAGTCGGAGATAACGGCATTATTCCTTCAATCCCCGATAACTATATCAACTACAAAGATACGAAGTACGAAATGTCGGCAGAAGAATTTACTAAATTCAAGCAGATTTACGGGCAGACCGCCTACAATATGCTTGATGATTTGTTTGCAACTTCAACCTATCGTACCGCTTCTTTTGAAGATCGTGCAAAGTGGATAAACGATGTTTACGAGTATGCAAGGGACGATGCAAAGCGTTATTACCTATCCGGCAAGGGCGTTAAATATACCAACGCTACCGAAACAGACGAGGAAACAAAAGTAAAAACGGAGTATTTTAGGGAGAATCCTATCAAGGGCGCAATCGAAAACGATGTTACCCCGGATGAGTATTCTTTTTCTATTGAAAATCCCGAAAGATACGCATTTTTCGAGGCGAACGGAATTACTTTTGAGGACTACGCTTCTGCTGACGAGGACGGCAAACGAGCATATACTTGGGCGGCAGAAAATCCCGGCAAGTACACTCTATCTAAAGCCGTTACGGACGATGTTATCCAGTATCGCCAATATACAAGCGATTTGTACGATATTCGAGCTGACTACGATTCCAGCGGAAAGGCTATCAACGGAAGCTCCAAAGAGAAGAAAAAAGCATATATCTTTAACCTTCCTTTGGATTACGGACAGCAAATTATCCTTTATAGAAGCCAGTTTGATTCTAAAGAGGATAAGCGAGTCTACAACAGAGCAATCGTTCAGTATCTTGACAGCAGGGATGATATTTCTTGGGATGAAATGAAAACCATTCTTGAGGAATTGGATATGACCGTATCTGATGACGGTAATATTTCTTGGTGAGGTGTAAACAATGGCATTAACCAAAAGCGAAAAAATGGATATGGCTGGGGCGAGAACCGCAGCCGACATTGAGCAAAGATACAATTTCGGCAAGAGTTTTGCCGAGGTACGGGGCGTTGCAACAGATGCCCGTACCGCAGCAGACGAGGCAAGAGCAAAGGCAGAAGAAGCGGCGAAAGTCGCTTCCGATGCCGCTGATGCCGCTAATATCAACCACGAGGAAGTATTCAACCTGTTGACAAACAACGGCGAGATTCAAGGTATTCGAGAGGCTGAGATAGAGGTTGAGGAAAACGGTGAACTAAAGAGAAAAAAATACTTCTATGTCAATGCAGAATGTATTGAAGCGGTAAGCAATTTGTTTGCCAAAAATATAGAAATGTCGGGTACATTTATCTGTGAAAGGAAAACATTTGTCTATCCCGGAGAAAAGGAACATGAAACACTTGCGACTCATTTAAACGGTGGTACTCAGAGCAGCGGCGATCCTCTGATTTCGAAAGAGTTGCAGCCGTATTACGATTTCGATAGCGATGGTGATTTAGATGCCGATGATTTGAGTATTTGCAGACAAGCAATAGACGGAACTTATGACCTTTCCAAATGGGTTGAAAAAATGGAAGAAGCCCATAAGAATAAAGAAATCCTAATGAGCGTAAAAACTCCCGTCACTATGAAAATCGACCTTGCGAGTCCTGAAAAAGCTATTACATTCTCCGGGACGAACATTTGGGGCAATGTCATAGACAAATATATCGGTGTAAACTTTTCCTCTATTGAAAGCACAAAATCGGCGGCTATGGCTGATTATGTAGTATCAAGAAGCGAGATGAATTTTGGCGATCCAACCAACAACGAGGGCTTTGGTTTTTGGATTCTCGAAAAATGGAAAAGCGGAATCGCTAAAGCGTATGGCAATGTTGCGATATCTAATTTCAAAATGACGGTTGCTCGCAATGTGTACATAGACGGCAAAGCAGTTCCTATTTTTTATGAAGGGAACGCAACTATAGACCTTCCGTTTATTGATTCAATTAGCCCTATCGCCACCTTATGTAATGTCTCCGACTCAATGGGTTGCGAGTGGGTTGGGGAATGTTCTTGTACGGAGAACCAAGTTTGGTGTAAGGTGTTCAGCTTTTTCGATTCCTATGTTGATGGCGGTACTGTGCATTTGAATGTAGAAGTTATCGGAAGATTGCTTGACTATATCGTAACCGAAGAAGGGGAAGCAGACGAGGGGTAAGAAAGGAAAATTCCTATGGAACAAAAATTATCAACGGAACACCGCTTGACCGAGGTTGAAGAACGGTCAAAATCAAACACACACCGCATTGATGTTTTGGAAAAAAAGCAGGATAATCTCGATAAATTGGTTGGTGCGGTAGAAATCTTGGCAGACCGAGAAAAAAGAGTTGAAGGCGATGTCAAGGAAATCAAGGATGATGTAAAAAGCATAAAAGACAAACCTGCAAAGCGTTGGGAATCCCTTATCACACAAATTATCTCAATTTTGGTTGCCGCTATTGCTGGTTTTATTATTGCAAAACTTGGATTCTGAGAAAGGATGATACTCTATGAAACTTATTCTTGAATTTATCAATCAATACGGAATGGAAATCTTGTATGCTATTGTGACCGCAATCGCCGGATATATCGGCATTGTTGCAAAAGACCTTTTCACAAAATATATCAACGATAAAACGAAAGCGGCGGTTGCAAAGACAGCCGTTCAGTTTGTCGAGCAAGTCTATAAAGATTTGCACGGCGAAGCAAAGCTGAATTACGCTTTGTCTGCCGCTTCTGAAATGTTGATGGAAAAAGGAATCACAGTAAGCGATTTGGAATTGCGCTATTTGATTGAGGCTTCTGTTGCAGAATTTAACAATGCTTTTAACAAAAGCGGAAAGGGTGAATAATTATGGCTGTAAGAATCGGACACGCTTCTCTCGGCGAAAGTGGCAAAGTTAAAAACGGTGCTGCCGGAGATCAGACGGGCAAAGAGGTATTTATCCGCAATTGGTATTTGCATTCAAAAGGCTGGGTTGTGCTGAGATGTAAAGATGCTGACAAGCGAGATAAGATTGCAAAAGCTATGGAAAAGGCTTGCGCCAATAATCAAATCGGTTACGACCAAAATCAGCGTGATACTCTGTTTAACAATGTCAAGAGTAATGGCTTTGACCCTTCCAAAACTACGAAGAAGGTTGAAACCGACTGCTCTGCATTGGTTCGAGTATGTATCGCTTATGCCTACGGCAAAGATGTAGCCGGAAATATCCGAACCGTTACCGAGCCGAATCTATTAACCAAAACGGGTTTATTCACGAAATACACCGAAAGCAAATATTGCAAGTCTAGCGATTATTTAATGCGAGGCGATATTTTGTGTACTCCTGTCAGCGGTCATACCGTTATTGTTTTGGATAACGGCGCAAAGGTGAAACAAAGCGATTCCGACAAACCAACTGTTTTGGAATGGCAGAAAGCCGCTATTGCTGACGGATTCCTTTTCCCGAAATACGGTGCCGATGGCGAGTGGGGCGCAGAGTGCGAGTATGTTGCGAAAATCGCTCTTGTTCAGCGCAGAAAAACTTATATGTATAAGAATCTGACTAAGATTGTGCAGAAAGTTGTCGGCGCAAAAGCAGACGGGCTTTGCGGAATTGCTACTGACAATGCGATCAAAACCTATCAGAAAAAGAACGGTCTTGTGGTTGATGGTTGTGTCGGTCTTAACACTTGGAAAAAGATTTTGGGCGTATAACCTAGCCACGCTTCACCATTTAATCAGCCTTGCATTTTAACTTTTCTTCCTATAAAATCTTATAGGGCGAAATTAAAACGCAAAATAAGGGCAAAATATTGCAAAATAAAAGGGGTAGAGTTTTTAGGCTCTGCCCCTCTTTTTTTATGCCTCTTTAATTTCCTCAAGCAAGTGCTGAATAGTTGTTGCGGTAATTAGGTGGAAAAGTGCTTCTTCCGCATCTTTCCCTTTTGCTTCATCGTGCAATTCAAACGCTTCTTTCATAGCCAATTCAAGGTATTTGATGATTTCTTCTGCTGTTTTCATAGTATCACCGCCTTTCGGTTGTTTAACTCCAACAGTAATGTGCAAGTGAATATGCCCATCTTTGTTGGAAGTCAAAGGTATAAAATTATACCTTCAACTTCACATCAATTTCTATCTGTGTAGAAGTCCAATTGCCGCCCGTTTTTAACGGTGATTTATGACGGGTTCGCTTTTGCTTCTTGTCATAATATCTTACTTGCTGGCTTTGGATTCTTTGCGGTTTTTCCCTTGAATATTCGATTCTGTCAATGCAGACTTTTAGGAGTCTGTTTTTTTCTTGTGCTTCGACTTCGGGATTTCTCAAAGCGTTCAAAGCATCACGGAAATTTTTGACTTTTTCTTCATAATCAATAGGTTCGGGCATAGATTCGTAAGCCTTGCACAAAGCCTGCTGGATTTCGTCTTTTTCTTTCAATAATTTTTCGTTTAACTGTTTGAAAATTTCGGGCGGCATTCTTTGCGCCGGGTCTGGATCAGATTGCTTTTCCCATTGTGACAATTCCCTTGCTTGCAGTTCTTTCATTTTTGCCTCAAGGTTTTTAACAAGCCGTGCGTGAAGTTTAGCGGAATCCCCTTCATCATTATTCAGCCGGACTTCAAAATCTTCAATACATTGCTTCAACACGGCAGCGACACGCTCAAGCATATCATCATAAAAACAAGAGCCAGTTTTACAATGCACTTGCCCGTCACACAAAAGGCGAGGCGGCTGTTTTTCGGTGCCGTCCTTGTTTTTGTAATATCTCAAAGAGATTGCTCTGCCGCATTTTTTACAAAACAAAATGCTAGCAAGCGGATTTCTTACCTTTGTTTTTGGTTTTGCTCGGTGGTTTCTCCCCTGCTTTTCTTGTGCGGCTTTGAAAAGCTCCTCGGAAATTATGCCATCGTGCTTTCCTTCATATATTAGATATTCCCCGATTTTTGCCTTGGGTCTTGTCTGCAATATTTCGCTTTCTTCAACAATAGTAACCGTTTTGCGCCAATTCCATTTGACTTTCCCGATATAGTGGACGTTTTCAAGCATATCCTTCATTGCTGGTGGAGACCATCTTTCGCCTTTCGGTGGCTTAATGCCTAAACTGTCAAGACGGTAGCATATATTCGTCCGGCCCATATCTTGATTGACATACATATCAAAGATCATACGGACTACATCTGCCTGCGCTTTGTTTTCTTTCAAAGTCGGGCATTTCTTTTTCCCCTCGGTTATAGATATCTTGTCATATCCGTAGGGCGGTATAGAGCCGATATAATTACCTTGGCTAACGGAAAGCAATCTGCCACGATTCAAAATCTTTTTGGTGTATTTAAGATAATCGTTTCCTCGCTTCAATTCCCTTTCAAAAGCATCCCAATCGTATTCATCCCTTAAATCATAAATGCGTTCGGGAGTAATAACAAGGGTATTCGTATGCTTTAACAGTTTCATAAGCCGTCCGATATCCTCTAAATCACCACGGGTGAGCCGTTGCGGTTCTACTACTTTAACCGCTTTGTATTTAGGCGATTCGATAAGGCGCAACACTTTGTTTATTTCGGGTCTTTCTTTTAGCGTTTCCCCGGAAACAACTTCACGAAATTTATTTTGCTCCGGCACTTTGCCGCCGAGGTGCTTTTCAGCCCATTCGTCCAAAATCGCTTCGTGCTTCGCAAGGACTTCCTCAACGGTGAGCAAAGGATCGTCTGATTGACTTTTCCGCAGATAGTCTATAACTTCTTCGGGGTTCAAGTCAATCTCCGGTTTATAGAACATTTACATCACTCTCCTTTTGTATAGTCTTTGGTGTATTCGCCTCGGTTTTCTCTTTTCCAATCACCCCCTTAAATTTATTAGTCTAATTTTTAAATTTCGTTTCTTGCAATTCTTCTTTTAGTACCTTTATAGTTTCCTCTGCATTTTCAAGTTTTGATTTTGTTGCTTTTAATTCTAAATATAGCGCACGGGCATAAAGCATAGTTCCAAATATGGCAACATATACAAGGTATTTAATAACGCCTATAATAACACTCATTTTTCCGAATCTACACCGCTGCTATTTTGCCGTTCCGCTTATCACGGAATTGTAGTAATTATGCAGAGATATGATTTCCTCTTTGTGTTCAAGCTTCATCTTGAGAATGTCATTCTCGGTAGTTAGAACGCCAACCTTGTCTTTTAGCACGGCATTCTCGGCAGAGAGCATACCATTCTCGGCGGTAAGTCTATCCACATCGCTTTGCAGAGTAGCGAGATTTTTGCTTCCTACAACGGTTTTGCTATCTGCTAATACATCGTCAAGCGATCCGTCAAGAACGGCTACAATTCTGTAAAGTGTGTCTACATAAGGGTTTGGCGTGTCCCCGGAAAAGATTCTCACAACCGTTCTTTCCGGCAAATTTGCCTTTACCGCTACTTGCTTAACCGATATTCCTTTTGTAATTCTTAATTCTTTTAAATTGTCGAGCCACATTGTTGTCCTTATATGTCCTTTCTTTTTGATAACTTTGTCATTTTCTATGTCAAACTTGGCTATTAAAAAGCCAAAGTTGAGCATTGATTTTTTTATTCTGCCGCTATAAAATAACGGCAAAGTTCAGCAATATTCGCCGCTTTAATGCGCTATAATGCTTTTGGTAAATATTTCTGATTGCTTTAAAAATTTTCAGATATTACAATATTTTTGAAGAACGAGACAAACATTTGTTTGCCCTTGAAAGGAGCTTGCACCATCTATGAAAGAAAAATACATTGCTGAAATTTCTCAACTTATTAAACCATTAACAGAAAAGCAACTCCTATACATATTAATCTTCATTAAAAAACTTTTTGGAAGTCATTAACGGCTTCCATTTTTTGAAGCTGCAAAACTGTGTATTAAGTCCTTGACTATTTTTCGTTGTTCTTCATCTAACACTTTGAAATCGTCAAAAATTTCTGAAATATCTTCATCCATTATTATTTCAAAGTGCCGTTCTGCCATTTCCACGGGATTTTTTTCAATCTTTTCTTCAAATATCAATTCGGAAGGTCTGATCCCCAGCACATCGGAAATCTTTTTCAATGTGCTTCTTTTAATATTGACAACTCTTCCATTTTCATATTTGGCGATAGCAGATTTTTGAACGCCAAGAATTTTTCCAAGCTCCTCTTGAGTCATTCCTTTTGCCAGCCTTGCGCTTTTGATTTTCTCTCCTATATTCATACCGTCACCCCCTGTGTATCTCAATAATACACCTTCGTGTCGCAAAAAGCAATATTTTTGCAGAAATTTTCAAAAAAACTATTGACAAGCTGAAAATATTTTGATATAACAATAGTGTCTTAAAAAGACACATCTTGATAGAAAGGAGAAAATGGATGAACTCCAATGAATTAAGAAGTGTAATGACTCTGCACGGCGATACATACAAAGACCTTGCCGATTTTCTTAACATTTCCGAAACGAGCGTAGGAAACAAGATTAACGAAAAAGGCACGGAATTTAAGCAGGGCGAAATTGCAAAGATCAAGGAAAGATACAATCTTTCCGCAAAGCAAGTCGAGTCTATTTTTTTTAGTCCAAAAGTGTCTTAAAAAGACACAGAAAGAGGAATAACAATGAAAGAAGCTTTAACAGATGCGCAGATTGATACCGAAATCGAACGCTTGAACGCTTCGCCGCTTGTCAAGTTGGCAAGGAAAGAGCGCAATATCCGTATGAGGCGCAGAAAATACTACTACGATCTGAAATGGCTTGAAAAGCGTGGCAAGGAGCTTGCCGCCGCAGGATTCACCCTTGAATCCCTTGACCTATTAGATGTAGGAGAAGAAGAGGAAGAAGTATGAAAGACAGCTACAAAGAGGTAAGAACGATTTACTTCCCCGGAATGATAGCAAGAGTACATATTCCCGACTTAACCGAAGAAGAACGGAACAGAAGAATGAAAGCAATACATAAGCAAGCCGCCAATCTTTTGCGGAAAGTGAAATAAAGCGAGGTGAAGAAAATGTCATACACCGATGACCCCGTAAAAGATGCAATGCGCCGTGACAGAGAACACCAGCAATGGCTTGACCGCCTTCCGAAATGCGCTCATTGTCACGAACCGATTCAAGACGGCGAATATTATGAAATCGAAGAAGCAAATATTTGTTCCGATTGCCTCTTTGAATACTGCGAGGAACACTACAAAAAAGTAAATACAGAGCTTTAAAAGAAAAGGAGAAGATATGACTGTATATGAAAAATTGCTGAAAGTGCAAACAACTCTCAAAGCCCCCAAAAGCCAGTACAACGCTTTTGGAAAGTACAACTACCGCAACTGCGAGGATATTCTTGAGGCGGTAAAGCCAATCTGCAAAGAGGTAAATGCTCTTGTTTATCTTTCCGATGAAATTGAATTGATCGGTGAAAGATACTATGTCAAAGCTACGGCGAGATTCATTGACCCGGAAAGCGGCGAAGGTATTTACGCTGTTGCTTATGCAAGAGAAGAAGAAACCAAAAAAGGTATGGACGGAAGCCAAGTAACGGGCGCAAGCAGCAGCTATGCGAGAAAGTATGCTTTGAACGGCCTCTTTGATATTGACGATACCAAAGACAGCGACACCACCAACACCCACGGCAAAGAGGAAAAGCCTGCATATCAAGAAAATAAAACCGATTTTCAGCCTGCAAAACCGAAAGCAAAATCTCCCCGTGAAACGCTGATTGCAAAACTCAAGGAAAAAGGCATCAACGCCGCCGAGTATGCCAAGGAAAAAGGCTTGAATCCTCAAACCGCAGACGAGCGTTACCTTGAATTGCTGAAGGAGCTGGATTGAAATGGAATACGATGTAACCATAGACCGAGATAAATATATTGGCGGTTCGGATATTCCGGCAATTATGGGGCTTTCCCCGTTTACTAGCCGTTGGGATTTGCTTCTTGAAAAAGCAGGATTGAAAGAGCGTGATTTTTTCGGGAAATAAATACACCGAGTACGGACACATTATCGAACCGAAAATCCGTGAATATATCAATTCTATTCACGATACAAAGTTTGAGCCTAACCAAGTAATTGACGGCGATTTGCGATTCCATACAGACGGATTTTTTTGCAATACCGTTCTTGAAATCAAGTCAACTTCCCAAATTCACGAAACTGTAGACGAGTACAAGATTTATCTTGTTCAGCTTGTGAAGTATATGGAAGCAAACAAAGCGGCTTACGGCATACTTGCTGTATATCACCGACCCGAAGATTTTAGCGAAGAATTTGACCCCGATAGGCTACAAATTTTCTACATTGAGCGATGCAATTATACAGACCTTCTTGACGAGGTAAACCGAGAAATTGACCGCTTCCGTTCTGATCTCGCAAGACTGAAAGAAAATCCTTTGCTTACTGAGGAAGATTTTCAGCCGAAAGAGGTTATCGAAGCTGCAAGCAAGGTAGTTGCATTGGAAAGCAGAATGGCAGAGTACAAAGCTATTGAAGCAGAGTACAAGGCTATGAAGCAATCTTTATTTGAAGCAATGGAAAAGCACAATATCAAAAGCTGGGAAACATTCAACGGTACCAAGATTACAAGAGTTGACGGAACGGCGGCAAGCGTTACAAAGGTAACGGAATTTGACTCAGAAGCGTTTGCAGAGAGTCATCCCCGGTTATTCAAGCGATTCTCAAAAACTGTTGAAAAGAAAACCAAAGGCAAAGCCGGATTTGTGCGAATCACTCTGCCGAAAGGATAAAGCAATATGGAGTTATATAACGAACTGCAAGCCAAAACACAGTTTTTGGAAAGAAGCATTAAACAGTTACGGAAAAGCGGCACCGACTATGCCGAAGCAGAAAAAGCATATAAAATCCTGCTCCGGCAAGAGTGCTTGAAGCTCCGTGACGAGGGAATGGCAATCGGTATGATTGATAAAACTTGCTACGGAATACCGAGTGTAGCAGAAGCACGATTCAAGCGTGATGTTGCCGAGGCGGTATATAAAGCAAACCTTGAAGCGATCAATTCTATCAAACTGCAAATGAGATTGATAGAAAGCCAGTTGCAAAGAGAGTGGGGTGCGCCTAGCAATGAGTAAAAGCATACTCCAAGACGAGAAGCGTTGTTTGATATGCGGTAGCACAAGAGAGCTGGAATGTCACCATATTTTCGGCGGCAATCCTAACCGAAAGTTAAGCGAAAAATACGGCTTGAAAGTATGGCTATGTCATAACCACCATAACGAGCCGCCAAACGGAGTACATTTCAACGCTGAGTTAAGACAGCTATTGCAGGCAAAAGCACAAAAAATCGCAATGAAACATTACGACTGGACTATTGAACAATTCCGAGAGATATTCGGAAAAAATTATTTAGATTAGGAGAAATATTATGAATACTTGTTGTTTTACTGGAAGATTGACCGCAGATTTGGAGCTTAGACAGACTCAGAACGGCAAATCGGTTTGTAGCTTTACTCTTGCCGTAGCAAGACCGAGAGTAAAAGACACCACCGACTTTATCAATTTTGTAGCGTGGAATCAGAGCGCAGAGTTTCTCTGCAAGTACGGCAAAAAGGGCGATATGGTTGAGGTAGTCGGAGTATTGACCGCAAGAAAGTTTGAGGATAACAACGGAAACAAACGAACGGCGTTTGAAGTAGTCGCAGATAGCGTTAAATTGCTTTCTAGCAAGAGCGAAGATGCACTCAAGCAATCCCCTGCCCCTTATTCTACAAACGCAAATAGCGTGGAATTTGAGGAACAGACAGCGAATGACGATTTACCCTTTTAGGAGTGATGCTGAATGCACAAATATATCCTAGACGATATACCACCGAGCAATAACAAATTTAAGGGACGGCAGAACCATTGGGAATACCGGGAGCTGAAAAAGCAATGGGAACGGCTTGTATTTTTCAAGTGCAAGCCTATTCCCAAAGAGCCGCTTGAAAATGTGATAGTCAAAATTACATATTACTTCCCGACAAAGATTCGGCACGACCCCGACAATTACAACGGTGTTTTTCTCTTGGATGGAATGGTTAAGGCAGGAATACTCAAAGACGATAGTTTTAACTGTATTGATCTCCACCTTGAGGGAAAACACGATAAAAACAATCCTAGAACGGAAATAGAAATAATTCAAAAGGAGTAAAAATGACCGCAAGAGAGAAAAGCCATTATACCCCGAAGCCGCAAACAAAGTGCTGGGAATGTGAATGGGCGGCAGGCAAAGACCACAAATGCCCGTGGGCGAATGAATTTAAGCCTGTTCCAGGTTGGAAAGCAGAACAGACACAAGTGCTTGTTGCAAATGGGAATTATACAGGCGATGGCAAACCGCAATATGTAGATTCTTTTATTGTGAAAGAATGTCCCTTGTTTGAGGAAATGCAGTTTATCAAGCGGCAGAGAGCAGAAATCGCTAAAAAGCTTGAGGCAAATAAAAGCATTATCAAAGACAAAGACAAATCACTTGAACTTGTTGCAAGGCTTTGGATAGACGAACACAAGGATATATCGCAAATAGTAGCCGAAACGGGCTTGCCGTATTGGAAAGTAGCCTATTATCAAAGAACGATTAAGGAGCGGATAAAAAATGGGAAATAGATTCAATCAAATCAATGTAACAGCGTTGGTAAAAGATATTCTCGAAAAAGATCAGCAAGCGAGAAACAGCGATTCTTTACTGTATCTGCGAGTATTGAGGCGAATTGAGCAGGAGCAGAGAGAAAAGTTATCCGGCGTAACCGTGTTTGATTTTCTTCTGAATCTGCAAGGCAAGGTATATCCCTGCTTTGAATCTGTACGGAGAGCAAGACAGAAGTTGCAGAGAGCATATCCCGAACTGGCGGCCTGCGAAGATGTTCAGATGTACCGGGCAGAGAACGAGCTTGAAATGAGAGCGTATGCAAGGAGCGAAGTGTAATGGGAATCAAGCGCATTGTAGATACCAGCTTTTGGACGGACGGAAAAGTTGACGAATTTTCCCCGGAAGATAAGTATTTTATGCTGTATCTTTTGACGAATCCTTTCTCAACTCAACTCGGTATCTATGAAATAAGCATTAAACAAGTGGCTTTCCAGCTTGGTTATTCGATGGATGCCGTGAAAGTCCTGCTAGAACGCTTTGAAAACAAGTACGGAATTATTCTCTACTCCCAAGAAACAAAGGAGATCGCTATAAAAAACTTTCTCCGTCATTCCATTGTCAAAGGTGGCGCACCCGTCCGAGATTGCCTTATCAAAGAGATTAAGAGAGTCAAGGACAAGCGTATGCTTTTCAAAGTCTTTTCTCATATCAAACAATTCGACAATCTAAATGTAACGGTGAAAAAACTGATTGATGATTTCGAGTCTGATAATCTCCATTTCTCCAATGAAAGAGAAAATGGAAATGATAAAGAAAAAGAAAATGATAATGAGAATGATAATGAGAATGATAATGAAGTATCGTACCCCGATACGGGGGACGATTCGTTCCAAACCGAAAAAACCGCCAAAAAAACCGAAAACAATCCCCCTTCTGTGGAAAAGCCTGTGGAAAACTCGGACGATGAAGTGAAGCGTTTTTCCGGCAGAGTCTATCTATCAGAAAATCAAATTGATTCTCTCATAGATGAAATGGGGATTATCGTTTTCAATACCTATGTCGAAAGGCTGGATAAGTGGCTGGAAAAAAACAATATCACGATCAGCAATCACGCAGAAACGATGCTGAAATGGTATAAAGAAGATTTACCGAAGTAAAGGAGTAAGTATGACCTATAAAATAATCATTCAAGCGGAAATCTCGTCTGCTGACGGGATTCTCGGAGCAAAGGAAGCTATTTCGGAAGCGTTGGAGCTTATGGGCTGTGATGTGCAGCATATCAATGTAATGCCCGGAGAAAGGAGCGAAAAATGACCGAATCGGAAATTATGAAGGCTTTGGAGTGTAGGAACGAAGATATAATTTGTGCCGTTACCGACAAAGACAATAATACATATTTCGTTTACAACAGAGATGTAATTGACCTTATCAACCGCAAAAATGCGGATATTGAGAGGTTGATAACTTGTCGAAAAGAAGAAGTTGAAAAACTTGTGTTTGCAACAGACAAGGTGATTGCAGAAGCAAGATCCGAAGCAATCAAAGAGCTTGCCGAGAGGGTGAAAAGTGTACTCTCATTGGAGAAAAGAAAATGCCGAAAATGGTTAGATAATGATGGTGCTTTTATGGTTGATAAAGTAAGGAAAGAAGTTGACAACCTTTTAAAAGAAATGGGGGTGGAGTTGTGAAAGGTTATGAGGTTAAGAGAATACCTTGCAAACAAGCGAAAGAATATATCATAAAAAATCACTATTCCCACGGTTGCCACAATGGACCTTCTCCTTGTTACGGATTATTTGACAAAGATGAACTTATTGGTGTGCTGATGTTTGCAACACCGTGTAGTGAAAATGTGAGAGCAAGTGTATTCGGTGCGGAATACAAGGATAGCGTTACAGAATTACACAGACTTCACATTTTAGATGTAACACCAAAGAATACAGAAAGTTGGTTCATAAGCCGATGCCTTAAACTGCTAAAACAAGATAAGCCACAAATAAAGGCGGTAATATCATTTAGCGATTTAACCGTTGGACATAGCGGAGTAATTTATCAAGCCACAAACGCTTATAGAGTAGGGCATACAAGTAAAGCAACATTTTATATCGATGAAGAAGGAAGGTTGAGACATCCACGGCAAAACGGCGTGAACATCACCAAAGAAATGGCAAAACAAAAAGGGTGGCAAGCGGTAAAACGAGATAGCAAAAATCGTTATTTATACATACTTGGAAACAGTAAAAGAGAAAGAAAAATGTATATCAATATGTGCAGATATGAGCAAGTGAAAGAAGGTGATATGAAATGAAATGTCTGTTAGACAAAGAAAGAGAAGTTAGGTTTCCTTGTTCTAAAAATTGCCATTTGTTTGGCGATTGTGTTTGCGAGTTTGAAAAGGAACTTGCTCAAAAGAAAGAAGGTGAACAAAAATGAAAGAAATGGGGTGTGGGGAATGATTATAAGAGAATTAAACACAAATAGCAAATTTGTAACAGTTACACTTGATTATGACGAAGTAAGATGTTTAAGCAATTCTTTATACGAGGTTTCAAAGTTTGATGATGTTGAAAAAGAACATAATTTCAATAATGTTTATGCAAAGATCATTGAGTTGTTTTCTCTTGTCAAACACGGAAAAATCCCCGAATTTGAATTGAAACTTATATACAAGTTGCTTTTTGGGGCAACCGAGAAAGAAGGTGAACAAAAATGACCTGCAAAGAGTGTGTGCATTATGAGGTGTGCAAAGAAGATGTTGAATTGCATCACGATTTCTATGATTGTTTAGAAGTAGATGGTGTTGAAAAGCATTGCGAATTTTTCAAACCAAAATCCCGCTTTGTGGAGTTGCCTTGCGAGGTGGGGCAGACGGTGTATGTTGATTGTGATACCTTTTGTTTTAATCCTATCAGTTTTGAACACCGATTTATTTATTCAAAGCATTTTCTTGTCGGGGAAATAGTTAGCATTATTAAGACAAAAAAACAATTGCTTATGAAAATAAGAGTTGAAAATTCAATACATACAAGATACAAACACAAAAGATATACCGTTAATGCAATCGGTGTAACCGTCTTTCTATCCCGTGAGGAAGCAGAAAAGGCTTTGAAAGAGAGGGAGAAGGAATGAACGAACGAGAAGAACAATTCGAAGATGATTATCCTTGCAACCATTGTGAACAAAAGTGCGATGTTTGGGATGCAAGGTTCTGTTGCACACTTTGCCATTATAACGGTGCTGAGGATTGCGAGAATTGCGATCCGTGGGATATTTGAAAGAGAGGATTGAAAAATGAAAAAAGAAATGAAATTGAATGCTTTTAAAGAAAAGGTTGATATATCCATTAAAGCGGTACTTACTCTGTTTATGATGACTCTTGGATTTTTAATCAGTTATGCTTTTGTATGGGATATTTTAGGTTTTCCGTTCACCAAAAATGCAATTGTTTTGCTTTTTGTTACCGCTTGTGTTAGCGAATACAGATATTACAAGTGGATGAGGGGGTAAATATGATTGTGTTTTCAATATTTTTCGGTGGGTGTATCGTTGGAATTTCTATTTCAATAGCAGTGCTTGGCATCTGCCTTTTGTGTGAAAAAAATAATAAAGTTTGTGTGAAGAAACGGAGGAAAAACAACGATGGGATTTTTCTGTGGACTTGCCCTCGGTTCGCTAATAGGGCTTATCTGCCTGTGCGTGTACAGTATATTCCAAGACGAAAAGCAATACGATGAAGAAAAACGGAGGAATGACAGATGAACGAATCGGAAATTATGAAGGCTTTGGAGTGTAGGAACGAAGATATAATTTGTGCCGTTACCGACAAAGACAATAATACATATTTCGTTTACAACAGAGATGTAATTGACCTTATCAACCGCAAAAATGCGGAGAGTGAGAGAGTCACCACCGAGCGAGATCATCTGACCGAAACCTATATGCAAGTATGTAACGCTTGGCATGACACAACCATTGAACTCCAAGCAATGCGAAATAGAGTAAAGAAAATGAGGGTGGATATTAAAACCGCAAGAGCCGAAGCAATCAAAGAGTTTGCCGAGAGGGTGAAAGCGAAACACCGAAGAATAACAGATTACGATGAAGCAGGATTCGGTTGTCAAATATTCATTGTTGAGGAAGAATACATTGACCAAATCGCAAAAGAAATGGGGGTGGAGTTGTGAGTGAATTAAAACCTTGCCCTTTCTGCGGTGGAAAAGTTGAATTGGTTGATTATACCGATAAAATGTATGGCTTTTGGGATTATAAGATTAAGTGTCCGAATTGCCGTGCTTATATGGATAGCCCTTCAACGGCTGTTGTTCAATTACTTCCCGATAAAATAAAACAAACACGGAACGAAGAAACAAAACGAAAAGCAAAACGAGAATTGATTATTTTGTGGAACACAAGAGCGAAAGAAGGTGAACAAAAATGACCTGCAAAGAGTGTGTGCATTATGAGGTGTGTATGGATTACACCGATTTATCAAAGAGTGAATTGGCACAAAATTTTCTTGAAACGCATTTGCTATGCGACCATTTCAAACCAAAATCCCGCTTTGTGGAGTTGCCTTGCGAGGTTGGGCAGAAGATTTACACGAAGTATGGCTACTCTTTCAAAGTTGAAAGAATCGAGATTTTTGACGGCAAAATGATTTTTCGTTGCGGAAATGACGGAACGGATGATTATATGGCTTTCTATGATTTTGAAATTGGAACAGAGGTATTCCTATCTAAAGAGGATTTTGAAAATGCTTTAGCGGAAAGGAGTAAGTGATGAAAGATAGACTTACAAAGAGGGTTGGCAAAAAAGTATATATCAATACGGACACGATTTTAAGGGAAGATTGTGTTGGTGAGTTTGCTTTTCAATATTGCCAGTATGCCAAGGGATGCCCAAGCGTTAGGAACAGAAAATGTCCCGTTTTGCGAGTGCTTGATAGACTTGCGGAATATGAGGACGAAGCAGAAAAGGCTTTGAAAGAGAGTGAGGAAGAATGAAAGAATACGATGCCACCGAAGCCGCTTTTAACAACGGCTATGAGAAAGGCAGAATTGCCGGAATCAATGAACTTGCTTCCAGGCTAAAGAAGTATTACAGCAATCTGAAAGGCGAAACGGTGGGTGTTTCGGTTGCTTATTTCGTTGATGTTGTTTCGCAAGAACTAAATAATAACGGCAAAGATTGAAAGTATAGAGTGCATTTTTGTTATCAAAAATGCAAAGTAGAAAGGGAAAAACGATGATTGAATTTCTTTTAATTTACGGCGGTATTTGCCTTGCTATTGGCGGTGCGCTCGGAGCTTATTTCCATTGGTTGTTTTATGCTGTTAGAAAGGATGATTGACAATGGCAAATTATATTTGCAAGTATTGCAAGGGCAGTACAAGTAGCCCGGAATTGATTTGTTGGTCTTGCCGGGAAAAGCTGGAACTGATTCGTAAAATTAAGGCGATGTTAAAGCCGTCTTATGATATCAAAAAGGAGTTAGAAAGGAGAGGTATATGGCAATCCTCGACAGCGGAAGCAGAACAGAGTTTGACAGCGGAGCAGTAAGAGATGTTCAGAAAGGCAAAGGGCGTTGCGATTTGCTCCCGTTGTATGTTTTGAAGCATTTGTATTTTTATCGCAATGACGATGCCGCTAATGTGTTTGGTTGCCTTGCTGATTTTGTAAATTCGGGTAGAGAGTTAAATTTAAAGTATGCGCTTGAAGGATTTTTGCGTATAAACAAATGGGATCGAGAAACAATGTTCCTTGAGGTATCAATTCATTTTGAGGAAGGCGCAGAGAAATACGGCGAAAATAACTGGCAAAAGGGACTTCCGGCAAAGTGCTATATCAATTCCGCAGTAAGGCATTTTTTGAAGTATCTGAGAGGCGATGCAGACGAACGGCACGACAGGGCTTTTGTGTGGAATATCCTCTGCTGTATGTGGACTTGTATTCATTATCCCGAATTGAATGATTACAAAAAAGAGTAACCTTGAAAGGGGTGTTGCTGGTGGATGAAAAAGCGGTGATCGCTTGGCTAGAGCAGATAAAAAAGC
Organism: Eubacteriales bacterium; assembly: GCA_045636445.1. Taxonomy (GTDB): domain Bacteria; phylum Bacillota; class Clostridia; order Oscillospirales; family CAG-272; genus UBA1740. The sequence continues at coordinate 22,380 of JAZTXO010000095.1, forward strand.
TAGACGAGCTTATCCGGGCGAAAGAGGACGATATAGCCGATGTAATTGAGCGTGCTACAAAAATAACCGCAAGTATTGACGGTATGCCCCATTGCGGTGGAAAGTCTGATAAAGTCGGGGACGGTGCCGTAAAACTTGCGGAGTTAGATTCATCGGAACTATCTGAATTAAAGCAACAGAAACAGTATATCATAGATACTATCAAGATGCTTCCGGCTGATGAATTTGGAGTGCTGCGCCGGGAGTTTGTCAAGGGAATGACACAAGAGCAGATTGCTTTTGATATGAATTATTCAACGGTTTCAATTTGGCGCATTAAGAAAAGGGCGTTAAAAATGCTCGGTGAAATTCTCGAAAAAAAGGGGGATAGGTTTTAAGCCTATCCCTTTTGTAAACGATGAAAAAGGCGGCGAAAAAGTTGAAATGTTTTGAAATGGTTTGAAATTGAATGAAATGCGCTAGGCGTGTATAATGGTATTGTATATAACTATAAATAAAGGCTGTTGCCAATCGGCAGCGGCTTTTTTGCGTGTGTGCGTATTTTAAATGGATTTTTTCGGCAGGATGCACGGCGGCTCGGTCTGTTCATTTTGGGCATTTATGAACGGATTGCAAATTCCTTTTTTAACCTCCTTTCGGGGCGTATCAATCGGAACGCCTAAGCCGCCTGTAACCTGTATATTTTTTAGAGGGGGAATATATATGCTTACCGCAAAGCAAGAGAAATTTGCATTGAATATCTTTAACGGGATAAATCAAGCAGAAGCATATAGAGATGCTTACCCCAATCAAAGAATGTCTGATAAAACTATTTGGGAATCAGCAAGCAGATTGATGAAAAATCCCAAGGTGGTCGCAAGGATAGAGGAATTGAGAGCAGATGCAGCCAAAGGGAGCATTTTAACGGCAAGAGAACGCCTTGAATATCTGTCGAGAGTGATTACCGGGGAAGAGCGTGAAAAAGTCGCTCGGTTTGTAGACGGCGAAACAGTCGAAGTTGAATTGCCTATAAGTATTAAAAATAAGCTCAATGCAGTAGATTTGATGAATAAAATGCAAGGGGAATATGTGCAGAAAGTCGAAGCCGATGTAAAGAGCGAAGTCAATATCAATATAGAGTTGAGTGACGAATAGTGAATATCAATATCAAGATATCTAAAAAGGTCTTTAATGATATATATATTCCGTTTCTCGATAATACAGATCGCTATTTACTATTTTACGGCGGCGGTTCTTCCGGCAAGAGTTATTTTATAGCGCAGAGATATATATATAAGCTCATTCATCCTGCACGCTGCAATTTGCTTGTAGTCCGTCAAACGGGCGATACAAACCGCAAGAGTACATTCCCATTGCTAAAGCAAGTTATATCCCATTGGAATCTAGCAGAGCATTTCAAGGTCAATGAGAGTGATATGCGTATCAAATGCAAGCTGACCGGGAACGAGGTTGCTTTTGCTGGCTTGGATGATGTAGAAAAGATTAAATCAATCACTTTCGAGAATGGTGAATTGACTGATATATGGGTCGAGGAAGCTACAGAATGCCAAGAGGCCGATATAAACCAGTTGAAAGTCCGTTTAAGAGGTGGTAACACTAAGAAACAGATGGTGTTATCATTTAACCCTATCAATATACAGCATTGGATTAAAAAGCATTTTATTGACTCTAATCTTGCTACAGTATGCTTCAGCACATATAGAGATAATAAATTCTTAACCGAGGATGACCGCAAAGCGTTAGAGGATTTAAAGCATAGCGATGAATATGTCTACGAAGTATATTGCTTGGGTAAATGGGGCATTGTTGGTAAAACTGTATTCGATGCAAGAGCGATACAGAGCCGCCTTGAGGATATACCAAAGCCCATTAAAACAGGCTATTTTGTCTATGACTATGACGGATTGCAGATAACCAATATCAAGTGGATTCCCGATAAGAACGGATATATTAAGATATACGGCGTTCCCAATACTCCCGAAGTAACTGAGTATTGCATAGGGGGAGATACAGCCGGAGAAGGGTCTGACTATTTCGTGGGAATGGTGATAGATGCCAAGACGGGAAACCAAGTCGCAGTATTAAAACACCAATTCGATGCAGACCAATACGCAAGGCAGATGTACTGTCTAGGCAAGTATTATAAAAACGCTTTGATCGGTATTGAGGCGAACTTTGATAGCTACCCGATTAAGGAGCTGCAACGGCTAGGATATTACAAGCAATACACGAGAGAAGCGCAGGACACTTACACCGGGAAAGTAGAGAAGCGATACGGATTCAAGACTACCAGCCTAACGAGGCCGACTATTATATCAAGACTCATAGAGATAGTAAGGGAGCATTGCAACCAACTTAACGATAAAGATACTCTTGAGGAACTATTGACTATAATACGCAACGAGAAGGGGCGCATTGAAGCTCCCGAAGGCGGTCACGATGATATGATGATGGCGTTGGCTATTGCATATCATATCCGGGAGCAAGTAGTATTCCCGGCAAGCGTAATCGAAATGCAGCCGAAATACGGCTTTAACATTGAGAGAGAGTTAACAGCACAGAACAATTACGGCGAAAGTATAACCCCAATTTAACAAGCATAAAGGAGTATATATGGAACTTAAAGACACTATTGATATGATGACCAGCGAGGACTACGAAGAAAGATTTAAGGCAGAATATTATCAGCTGAAAATTCGCCAGCACAAACTTATCAAAACGCTTGTAATGTACAAAGCAGGGTGTCTCACCTTTACTCCAAAGTGTTCTTATGATTTGCTGTATGAACAAGCGCAGGCAATGGGAAAATTGCTTGTTTTGCTGGAAGCAAGAGCATTGGTCGAGGGCATAGAGCTTTAAGGGGGCATATATGGATATCTTAACAATACTCACAGTAGGCGCACTAGAAATAGTGTGTTTTTTTGTTGGTGCTTGGGTGGGTCAGAAGGTGTCAAAGGGTGAAGCAATCAAGATGCCGTCCGTAGACCTTGCCGAAAAGCGCATTGAACGGCAGGAGAAGAAAGCAAACCGAACCGAGCAAGACAGAATCAACGCTATTCTGCGCAATGTAGAACGCTATGACGGAACTTCTTTAGGGCAAGAAGATATTCCGAAGGGGTGATAATTAAATGGCATATACAGATCAACTAGACTTCATAGAAACGCCTATATGGGGTCTATACGAGAAAGGGCGTAATTATCTGCGGCGAATTGGAGCGTATGCAGATACCGACAGAAACTATAGATTTTATAACGGCAATCAATGGGAAGGGGCAAAGCTGGACGGAGTAGAACCCGTTCAGAAAAACTTTATCAAGCCTATTGTTAAATACAAGATTTCAGTAATACACGATAACTTGTATGCTGCTATTTATTCTTCGATGAACTTTGAGAATAAGTCTTTCCGCAAGCAAGCCGAGAGAATTTGCGAAATGCTGAACGCATACGCCGCTCGAACTTGGGAGCGTGACAAGATGGATTTCAAAGGGCGCAGAATTACCAAAGATGCCGCTATCAATGACGAGGGTATTGTCTATGTCGATTTCGATACAGAGAATATGTTCCCCGTCAATGAGATTATCAAGAAAAACGATATCTATTACGGCAATGAGAATGACGATGATATTCAGAATCAGCCGTATATCTTAATTCGCAAGAGAATGCCTGTATTTAACGCTATTGAGTTAGCATTGAGTAAGGGTATGAGCGAGAGCAAATTGCCGTTTATCGTAGGCGATACCGATAACCACGAGGAAAGCGGAGAGGCGGCAAAAGAAGAACTCGATAACGCCGTAACGATTGTATATAAACTATACAAGAAAAACGGCAAAGTGCATTTCTCTATTGCTACAAGATACTGTGATATTTGCGAGGATATTGATACTGGCTTGTCTTTGTATCCTATTGCACATTTCAACTGGGAAGAAAAAGAGGGCAGCGCACGAGGCGAGGGAGAAGTTAGATACCTTATCCCGAACCAAATCGAGGTAAACAGAACCGAGATTCGGCGTGTATTGACGGTTAAATATCAAGCATTTCCGCAGAAGGTTGTTGATACCAGCAAGATATCTAATCCGCAGGCGTTGAATACTGTTGGTGCAACGATCACCACGAACGGACAGCCTGTAGACGATGTTCACAAGGTTGTCGGCGTTGTTCCCCCGGCGCAAATGTCACCCGATGTAGTCAAACTGCAAGAGGATTTAATTCAGATGACTCAGAACCTTGCAGGCGCAGGCGATACGGCAACGGGACAGGTTGACCCCGAATCCGCTTCGGGTAGAGCAATTCTTGCAGTACAGCAGGCTTCTCAAGCTCCTATGACCGAGCAGAAAGAAAGCTATAAGAACTTTATCGAGGACTTGGCGAGAATTTGGCTTGAGTATTTGATTGTTCATAGCGTAGACGGAGTAAACCTTGAGGAAACTGTAACCGACCCGAATACCGGGGAAGAAACGATACAGCTTGTCAAGGTGCCTCAAAGCGCATTGGAACAGCTTCAAGCAACGGTGAAGATTGATATTACGCCCAAGGGAGTGTATGACAGATTCGCTCAAGAGCAAACGCTTGAAAATCTTCTGCTTGCAGGCTTATTCTCTCCACAACGGAAAGCAGAGTTGAAAGCGTATGTTAAAGCATTGCCCGATGATTCTGTTGCTCCTAAGTTGAGGATTGAAGAAGTAATCGAGTATATGGACGAGGAAGAGCGCAGAATTGCTATGATTCAAGCACGAGCGCAGATGATGCAGGAACGAGCAAATCAATTCTTGATGAACGATGTCGATACACAAGCAGAGCAACTTGCAGCGGCAACGATGCAGGCGCAAGCGGAGCAGGAAGCAGAGCCGGAAATCGAAGGAGAGGAAGAATACGCCGAGAAAGAGGCCGAGCTTGACGAGCAAATCCCCGAAGAAGAAACAGATAATTGAGCACTCTAACAAGGGTGCTTTTTTATATGGTCGGGACGGAGACCTTAAACCCGTTCCCACTAGACCAAGCATTTAAGTCGTAAAACTGTATGGAATCGGTGAAGTCAAACACCACTCAAAAAATGGGAAGGAAGAAAGTTATGGAGAATAACGAAAACCTTGTAACCGAAGAAGAAATCGAAGTTACTGAAAACACGGAGGAAACCGTAGAAGAAACCTTGCCGGAAAAGAAGTATACCGAGGACGAAATGAACGCCAAGGTAAACGAAATTCTGAGCAAGAAAATTGCCCGTAGAGAGGCTAAAATCCGCAAAGAGTACGAACGCAGATACGGCGATTTGGAAAGCGTATTGAAAGCAGGAACGGGCAAAGAAACCGTAGAGGATATGACTGATACTTTCAGAGATTTCTACGAGAAAAAAGGCATTAAGATTACCAAGAGAGCAGACGATTACGCTCCCAAGGATATCGAGAGGCTTGCAAAGGTAGAAGCAGAAGAAATTATCGGCTGCGGCTTTGATGAAGTTGTCGAGGAAGTGGATCGCTTGACCGATATCGGCTTTGACAATATGACCGCTAGAGATAAAGCGGTATTTAAGATTCTCGCAGAGCATAGAAACAACGCCGAGAGAGGCAATCAGCTTGCCGAGATTGGCGCAAAGAAAGAAGTCTATGATAGCGAGGATTTCAAAGCGTTTGCGGCTAAATTCAATCACTCTACACCTATCAGCGAGGTATACGAACTCTATACCAAAATGCAACCAAGAAAAGAATATCAAACTATGGGAAGTATGAAGCAGAGTCCTACAAGCGGCAAAAAAGATTACTACTCTCCCGAAGAAATTGAGAGATTGACCGAAGAAGATTTGGATGATCCCGAAGTATGGGAAGCAGTAAGGCGTAGTATGACTGGCAGATAACTTCCCCCGACAAACAGAAAGGGTGAAATATTATGGCAGTAACTCCTACCGTAACTCATTTTCAGCAGACTATTTGGAGCAAGTCTATTCTTCGCTCCCTTGAGAAGATTACTTCTCTCCGCAACCATTGTAATTTCCAGTACGAAAAGGAATCCAAGAACGCTAAAGAAGTAAAGATTCTGAGCGTTAACCGTCCTACCATTCGTACCTATACTCCCGGTACCGCTCTTGTAAGAGAGAGCGCAGCAGACAGCTCCCAGCTCTTGCAGCTGAACCAGTACAGATACTTCAACTTCGAGGTTGAGGATATCGACAAGGCTCAGTCTGTTCCCGGTCTTATGGAAGCATTGACCGATGAAGCTGGCAAGGGTCTTGCCCTTGAGGGTGACAAGTATGTTGCCGAAGTGGTAAAAGCCGCCGCAGATGATGGCGAAATTGCCGTTTCCGCATCTGAAATCACTCTCACCAAGTCCAACGCCGTTGAAAGCGTTGAGGCTGGCTTTACCGTGCTGTACGGCAACGATTGCAAGGTATCTGATACCTTCTATCTCGAAGTTGCTCCTGCGGTATTCACTACCTACAGACAGCAGTTGACCGAACTTTCCACCAATAACCCCGAAATTCTGAAAAAGGGTGCTGTTGGTAGAATCAACAATGCTTATGTTTGCATTGAGAACTGTCTGCCCGAAAGCGATACCGCATTCTACAACATTCTGCGTACCGATAAGGCTGTTGCCTTTGCCGAGCAGATTGAGAAAGTCGAGAAGTACCGTCCCGAAGATGCATTTACCGATGCTGTCAAGGGTCTGTATGTATTCGGCGCAAAGGTTGTCCGTCCTGCGGAAATCTATGTAATGAAAACCAAGAAATAAAAACAATAAAAGAGGGGCGGTTATCCGTCCCTCTTTTTTCTAAAAGGAGCTATATATGGCAAACAATGAATTGTTTACAGTAAAGCCTAGTTTAAGTCAGTATTACGGAAGAACCGTAACCAAAGATATGGAGTTTGACGAAAAGACCGAGAACGGCGAAATTCATCAGACTTTGAAAAATTGCGTTCTGACTACCGAGATCAATAGAGAATGGGTGCAGGGCGATATTAAGAATACTATTCACAGCGTACAGACCGAGGAACTTCCCGAAGGTACTGTAATCATTTGGAGCGAATTGCAGGGGTATATCGTGCCTAATGTGCCGATGTACAAACTGCGTGATTTGGAAGCAGAAATTAAATCTATCAAAGAGATTTATAAAGACAATACGGATATAAACCCTATTGGGTAGACAATAGATAAGCCCCGTCTAAGGGGAAACCGAGGCGGTTAGCCATAGAGGGGGGAGCATTTCACTCCCCCATATTTTTATATTTTGGGGTGAGAAAATGTTTTATGTAAACGAAGATAACTCTATCTATGTAACGAGGGGAGATATTCTGTTCTTCTCTGTTACGGCAGAGGACAACGGAACGCCTTATACATTCCACGCCGGAGATGTTGTGCGGTTCAAGGCGCACGGCAAGAAAGATGCTGAAACTGTATATTTGCAGAAAGATTTCCCTGTAACGGCCGAAACGACAACGGTAGAGCTTTACTTTACTAAGGAAGATACCAAAATCGGGGAAACTATCAGCAAGCCCAAGGATTATTGGTACGAGGTAGAATTGAATCCCGACACCAATCCTCAGACGATTATCGGCTACAGCGAGGACGGAGCGACTTTGTTTAGGCTGTTCCCCGAAGGCGAGGATATTCCCGAAACGGAGATCAAGCCGGAAGATATTCCCGTAGTAGATACCGAGCTTGATATGACAAGCAATAGACCCGTAGAAAACCAGGCCATTGCGAGGGCGTTTGAAAATCTGCGAGAAGGCTATGAGGCTACCTTTGTCGCCGTTGCAGAGATCAATGTAACGCCGCAGATGTTCGGTGCCGTTGGTGACGGCGTAGCAGACGATACCGATGCCCTTGTTTCCGCTATCAAAACCGGAAAATCTGTGATGCTTCCGGCTGGCACATATAAAATTTCTTCTATCGCAGATATTGAAAGTCTTGTGCTAACGGGCGTTGCGCAGGAAAATGTAACAATTGTTGTAACCGGGGAAATTGCTTTTCGTAACATTGCAAATGTTAGGGCAAGCGGTATCACATTTGTTTCCGAAACGAGCGATTTTTCAATCCTGTTTCAGAATGATACCGCAACTCTCGCAGGAATTATTGAAAAGTGCCGATTTGAAGATTTTAAGTATGTTGTTTATATGCCAGCATACGGAAATTCTTTGACCATCAAAAATTGCTATTTTAGGGACGGCATAAACGGCATTGAACTCAACTATGCTCATAACTGTCACATTGAAAATAATATCTTTTGGCAACAGTCAGGCAATAGCGTAAAGTTGATGCGAGGATCCGGGAGCACTATTTCAAACAATAGCATTGTTGCTACCAACGGCAAACCGAGCGTATTTCATTTTTTAAGCCAAATGTGTACTGTTCGGAATAACTACTACGAGAATTACGATAAAAGTGGCACGAAAAACGATTGCTTTGTGTTTGTTGAATACAACAGTTTTTCTCTTATTCCAAAGTTTATTGATAACTTAATTAACGGGGATAATGCTTTGTCGGTTGGCATTAAATTTTCCGGCAAAGGAAGCAACAGCAATGTAGTAGTTGTCGAGAATAATCACATTTTCAGTTGCGACAGCACTTTGGAAATTGATAAAAACCACTTTAATTCATTGTATATCAAAAACAATGTCGGTATTACGGATACATACGGTAAACGATATTACTCTTCTGCGGTGACAGTTGGCGAAATTGAAGATGGAAACCGTGTTATCAAAATAGACACGGGCGAAGTGACAGACAATTTCAATTTGTCAGTTGGCGATAACACTATCAAGCCGCATTCCGTTTCCGGGGCGAGGTATATGTTGCGGATTCGAGGCGAAGCAGAAGCAACCGAAGCAGGAAGCGGTATGCTTTTGAAACTGAGAACCACAAACGGCGTATGCTTGAAAGAATTTGTTGTTTCCAATTCTGAGATTGGCTTACATTCAGTAGGTGATCTGATAATGATTGATGCACCTACCGAAAGCAACGCATATTACAGTGTTGGCTATGATAGCATTGCAGGAAAAAAACTGTATTCGTCTTTGAACCTATTTGTCGAGCTTGTGGAATTGTGATAAGGAAGGAAGTTAAACTATGAGTCTTAAAGGATTGGCAATGACCGATAGAGTCTTGCGAGGAAAAATCAAAGACATTAAGCAAATCGAAGAAGTAAACGCATTGTACGCAGAAGCAGAGAAAATGCTTGAGCGAGAGAAAGAAGCGGTATATAGCCTAACGAATGTCGCAAACGCTTTAAAAGGATACGCAGAGGGACAGACGGTAACACTTTCCGATATTTCCCCGTTGGAACACGATATCAAGGTAAATCTCAAGAAAACTATTTTTACGAGCGATAAAGCGAACTTTTTTAACGCTTCGCCTGCAACGGGCGAATTTGTTGTAAGTGATTTGTACGACGATTCAACTGGATATTTTGTCGAGTTTGAAAGCGGCGAAATAATCTCCCTTTCTAAAAGTATGTGGGGAGATACAGATCCTACGGCTGAATTATCGGTAGGCGATACGGTATATATCAACTATACTTCGTCGGATGAAAGTTGGTTCGCTTACATTGCGGACGATTCTACTACCTTGACCAAGTACGGAAAGAACCTTTTTTCAAAGAATATTCCTTCCTATTCTATTGGCAATTCTTCGGTTGTCGATAATGGAGATGGCTCTATTACTGTAACAAAAAAAGCAGGTGACTCATTTGCCTCAATTTATAGCGATTGGTTCTACTTGAAGAAAGGAACATATACTTTCTCAAACGGCTTAGGGCGAGATACTGTGGTCAGTGGTTTGAATCCAATCTATATGTTGATTTATAGTCAAAAATCTGGTTCGTCTGTTTGTTCATTGGACGCGAGAGATTATTCTGCTTTTACGATTGCAGAAAGTGGAAATTTTAGGGTTCGAGTGTATAGTGCAGCAAGCACCGATGTTGCAAGTCCCGTTACGATTTATCCTCAAATCGAAATCGGGGACAAGTATACAGGATTTGAACGATACAAAGAGCCTATTTCCTATATACCAAACGCAGACGGAACGGTTGACGGTGTAACAAGCTTTTATCCCACAACTACGCTTGTCACAGATATCGAGGGTGTAACCATTACGGCAGAGTATAACAGAGATGCAAACAAAGTAATTTCCGAGCTATGCGAAATGGGCGAAGAATTTGCCGATATCCGTGTTAATCTCAAAAATGGTCTAACCGACTTGGATAATTTCCGCTTGCCCCTTTGTATTATTGAAAAAGAATATATATCGTCCAGTCCTGCATTAAACGGTGTTCCGCAGAAAGGCAACACTTGGGATAGAACGGACTATACGGAATGCGGTGGATTAGATCATCTATACATCAAAGTTCCGGCACATTTTATAAATAATGCGTTCTACGATGAAAACAAGGAATTTATTTCTATATTTAGTGTTGCTAAATCCGATGATTATTATGAGGTACCGATTCCCGAAAATGCAAAGTATTTCATATTATCCGAGTCGAGAGAAAATCTTTCTCAAGTTGTTGTAAAGTCAAAAATCGGAATTGCTATAGATAATATTGAGGCAGAAATTGAATCTGTAAAAGAGAATCTTGGCGAAAAAGTTTCCACCGTCAACGGATATACACCCGATGAAAACGGCAATGTAAATATAAGTGTAAGCGGAAGCGCAAAAACAGATTCGGAGTGTTATCTGCTCAAAAAAGAGATTCCGTCGTACTATACGGATATTCCATCCAACCCAACTAGCTTTGAGGATGATAGTTATATCGAATCGAAAATAAATAGTATTCCATCTGATAAGCCGTCCTTTATTTTCGTTACCGATATGCACTACCCCTCAAATGCAAAGAAATCACTTCTTCTTATGCCGTATATCAAGAATAGACTAGGTATCAATACCGTAATTCACGGCGGCGATGCGCTTGATTATGATCCTAGCAATAAGTATAAAGCGGCAGGCAGATTGCGTGAATGGATATACGATATGCGTTCTGCATTTGGTTCTTCTCTGCTGCCAGTACACGGAAACCACGACAGAAATCCCGGCAACCTTTCAAAAGACGATATTGAAGAACTTGAAGAATCGCTGATTCCGTATAGTCTTGTTGAAAAGATAACACTTAGTGGTTGCAGAAATAGAATCGTGCAAGAAACAGACGAAGCGATTGCCGATAGAATTGCAAGTCTTGGTGTAACTATTCCCGATGAGGATAAATCCGATGTGTATGCTTGGTATAAGATGCACTATTACAGCGATGATTCGGAAAATAAGACAAGGTACATCGTCCTTAATTATGGTGAAGGCAACAACATAATTATGCACAAGTATTTTGGTGTTGGTGATGCTAATGGACTAAGGTTGCAGATGGACTGGTTCTATGACACTTTGAAGAATACTCCGATTGACTTCAACATTGTTGTAGCGTGTCATCGCTGGATTGAGGGTGAACTTTCAACTCCTGAACTGTCTAACAGAGTATCTACTTATGTGTTACAAGAAGCAGTTAAAATGCTTAGTTTGTTGAAAATTGGTGGTGCTGGTTACATTATGCGTGCAGTATCTGTTACAAATAATGATGGTGAAGCAATGCTGAATGCTGAATCGCGGATTTTCGATTTCAGTCAACACAAGCAAAATGGAAAAATCGTTTGTGTCTGTGGTCACATGCATTGGGATTCTGCTTGTATCTGCCATACCGTAGACGGAACTTATAAGAGCGATGTTTATTCCGATGCGTTGGAACAAAGCGAGGATTCCATCTTGCTCATCTTGACCCAGACGGATGCAATCAGAGCCGCAAACTATGATATGTCCAAATATCCAAATGCTGTAGCTGCCGGTGCTGTTCAGCACCCAATGACAGAAGGAACTGTTACAGAGCAGTGCTTTGATGTAATCACCTTGAAAGACGATTCTGTAGTATGTACAAGGATTGGAGCCGGGGAAGATAGAGTATTTAACTATTAACCGAAAAAGCATAAAAAGATAAAAGGAACGGCGGTGATGAAATGACACTTGCAGAAATGAAGAAGAAATATCTTTCTTTGATTGAAGAAGTGAACCCGAATAGCGATCAGTTGACCGATGATCCCGACATTGCAGCCAAACAGAACGAGGTAATCAACCAAGTAATGTTTGAAATGGCAAGGTTCAAGAAGCTCCCCAAGTATGTTGAGATTGAAGTAACCGAGGGCGAACTTGTTACCCTTGAGGATTTTGGCAACGCCTGCGGATATGATGTATACCAAGTAGGAACAATCGGCGGTGTTAAGTATGCTCCCAAGGCAGACGGAACGGTATATAAATTTTTGGAGAACGGTACCGCAGAAATCAATCTGTATGTATATCCCGAAAGAATTACCGAAAAGACCAAGGACAAAGCATACGAATTTGAATTGCCTGCCGATGTGCTTGAGATTATGCCTTACGGAATTGCCGCAGATTTGCTCAAGAGTGATATTTCCACGGAATACGGCGCAATCTATGCACAGCGGTATGCAGAATTTAAGCAAACGCTTGACCCTAGATACCATATCAGCAGTTTTTCCGTTGAAGGTGGGGTGTATATCTAAATGAGTTATCTTAACGATGACAACAAAGTAACACGCATTTACAACAACTTCCGAGGCGTTGACTTCCGAGGCGAAGAAATCAATATTATCCGCAGCCCCGATGCCTTGAATGTGTGGAAAGACTACAAAGAAACTGAGAGTATCAGAACACGCCCCGAAATGGAGTTGAAGGAATCCTTTCCCGATACCATTTATGGCGTGTTCTTTTACAAGGATATGATGCTTGTACACAGCGGTACTACTTTGTATAAGGTGGTAAACGGCGCAAGAGGCGTGCTTAAAACTGGCTTAAACGCTATTCCGAGCGATAGTTTTGTCTTTGATGATATTTGGTATTTCAAAGACGGCAAGCATTATTTGCAGTATGACGGCGAGGAAATTACGGAAGTGGTAGGCTTTGTTCCTACTACTTCCATTGCCCGAAAGCCCGGTGGCGGCGGTTCGATTTACCAAGATGTAAATATGCTCACGGGCAGACGGAAAAACACTTTCCTTTCGGACGGTGTAAGCACGAAGTATTATCTTGATACCAAGTTGATTGATAATACTTTCAAGCCTGTTGTAAAGATGCCGAATAATGTTGGTAACTGGGTAGAGGTTGCCTATCCTTACGAAGTGAATTATGACGAGGGATATATTGAATTTACAGATAAAAGCAAGGTGCCGGGGATTCCTCTCACGGACGGGCAGGACAATGTAGAAATCGAATTTCAAAAAACGCTTGATGTATACCGAGATGCGATTGAGGAATGTACGCTGCTTCAAGTGTTCGATAACCGAGTGTTTTTCGGTGGCAATCCCGGTATGCCTAATGTGGTATGGCATTGTAGTTTGAATGACCCGACCTATTGTAGCGACTTGGACTATTACAACGAAGGTACAGACAGCGCAGCAGTACGGGGAATGGTAGCCGGAAACAACGCTTTGTGGGTGTTCAGAGAGCCTTCCGATGCAAATACAACGGTATTCTATCATACGCCTACGATTGACGATACCTACGGCAAGATTTATCCGAATACACATTCTAGCATTACGGCAGGGTGTATCGGCAAAGCGATCAATTTTAACGATGATATTGTCTTTTTCTCTGAAAGAGGAATGGAAGGTATCAGCGGTGATGTAACAACGGAGCAAGTGCTGGGACACAGAAGCACGCTAGTAGACCGCAAATTGATTGCAGAGAAAGCATATAAAGATATGGTTCTTGCAGAGTGGGAAGGCTATCTGTTTGTATTCATCGGCAATAAAGCGTATTTGGCAGACAGTAGAGCGATATTCACGAATGAAAATCACCTGGAATATGACTGGTTCTATTGGGAGTTGCCCCACGAAATCACTTGTGCAAAGGTTCACAACGGTATTCTGTACTTAGGCACGAAGAACGGCGTTTACACGCTTACCGATACCACAAGCGCAGTAGAAAGCTACTGGACTACACCAAAAGATAAATTCAAATATCCGCAGAAGCTAAAAACCACCAACAAAAGAGGTTGCACGGTTGAAGCTACTGGGGATATTTCTGTTTTTGCAAAACTTGAAGATACCGAGTTTGAATTGATCGGTGAATACAAAAATGTAACGGACTATTTTGTAAGCCGTATCAAGCGCAAGAAATTCAAGGATTTGCAGTTGAAATTTTATTCACCGACAAGATTCAGCCTTGAAACCGCTACATTGGAGTGCTTTGTAGGCGGCTATATCAAGCGTTGAGGGGGGAGATAGATGGCAACACCAAATTACGATATCGACTACAACGATAAAAGACTTGTAGAGGTAACGACCAACAGAGATGAAGCGTTAAAAGATAACGAAAAAATCTACGATGACGCAATTAACGGTGTCGATGGCGAATACGACAAACTAATTGCCGCAAATGCCGATGCAGCCGAGGAACGGAAAAAGCAACAGCAGGCACGGACCGATTTTACGATTGAACAGATTGAACAGCAAAAAGAGCAAACGAAAAAAGACTATATCAGAGAACAATCCGGGGCCTATGTTGATTGGCAGAGAGAAAAAGACAGTTACGGCGCAGGAGCAGAGCAAAGAGCAGCCGCAGGGCTTGCAGGAGCAGGCTACAGCGAATCGGCGCAAGTAAGTATATACAACACCTATCAGAACAGAGTCGCAACGGCTAGAGATGCTTATGGTCGTGCTGTACTTAACTACGATAACGCTATCAAAGATGCAAGACTACAGAATGATTCTATTCTCGCAGAAATTGCATTAACTTCGCTTCAGCAACAGCTTGAACTTTCCTTGGAAGGCTTCAAGTACAAGAATCAGCTTCTTATCGAGAAAGCGAACAAGAAACTTGATATCCAAAACGCTTTCCATAGCCAGTATATGAATGTACTTGCTCAAATCAATGCAGAAAACAGACTCAAGGAAGATGTAAGACAGCATAACGAAAACTTGGCTGAGCAGAGACGGCAGGCACAAGCAGCAGCGGCGGCAAGGGCGGCAGAATTGGCTTGGGAGAAAGAAAAGTGGCATTTAGAGAATGACCCCGTAGTTGTTAGTTCGAATAAGCCGAACGCTTTCACCAATGATAGCAGGAGAGTAGGCAAAACGGAATATAAGAAAAAAGGCGGTACTCTTCCGGAATATACAACCAAAAACTATAACGGTTCTTCTCCATCTAGCGGATTTACTGGTTCTACCTATAAAGATGCAAACAGCTATCTTAAAAAGAACGGCGTTAGCGATTATAACCTTATGACGGAATCCGAGTGGAAACGGCGCAAATCCTCTTACAAAAGAACGGGTATCGGCGGTTATGAAGTATCAGCAAACAGCTCATACAAAGATTATCTGAAAACGGCTACAGCATACGCTATCAAAAACAAGTAATCGGGAGTGTCATTATGGCAAAGAAGAAGAAAAAACAAACTTATGCCGAGTATATGAGGGAAACCTACGGCGCAACCAATGATTATGTTGATAAAGTGCAAATGCCAGCAAGGGAGAAACAAGAGGAAGATGATGATATCGCTCCCGTAAAAACCACCACCAAAACATCATCGAAAAGCAAAACTTCTGCATCTTCCAATCCGCTTTTTGATAACGGACCCGTGGTAAAGGCAGAAGAAAGAACTTGGTTTTCCAAAAGCAAAGGCGGCTTTTGGCAGACAACGGGCGGCACAATCGGCGATATAGCAGAAAACCTAGTAACTGGCATCGGAGAAGGCGTAGAGCGTTTGTGGGATGGTGCTTTGGAACTCGGCGCAGAAATGTTTCGTTCTCAAGTTATTCAAAATACCGCAGACGAAATGGCTTTTGCAGAAATGAGAGGAGAAGATTCATCGAAACTCCTTAAAGATCGTTTGGAAATTGCCGATAATTTAACAAAAAATGTAGATGAGATAGCTGAAAAGGATGCTTGGGATTCAGAAGCGATAACAAAGGGAGTAATTCAAAAAATCATCGGTGTGGATTTGGATGATTATTCTATTGCCGGAGAAAAAATAGACAGCGCAGTACAATCGGGCGGTCAAATGGCAATCTCTGCGGCAGGGCAAGCGGTTGGTATTCCTTGGTTTGTTACTACGGGAACAATGGCTTACGGAGGCGAAATGGAGAGTGCTTTGAATCAAGGTGCTTCACACGAAGAAGCGTCTTTGAGTGCTGGCATTTCTGCTGCCGGTGAAGTCTTAACCGAACTACTTTCGGGCGGTATCTCTTTCGGCGGTAAAACGCTTGACGATGTATTTACAAAGCAACTTTCTACTAAAATCGCAAGTAAGTTTTGGCAAAAGGCGGCATCTTTTGGCTTAGATGTGGCAGGCGAATCGGCAGAAGAATGGATTTCCGCAGATATTAGTGCTTTCGGTCAATGGCTTACCTATCGCAGCGAAGAAGAACTTGCGGAATTGCTTTTCTCTGAGGAAGCAATGGATGCTAAAATCGAGGCGGCTATCGGCGGTGGATTGCTTGGCGGTGTTTCTAATATCAGAAAAGGCATAAAAGGTTCTGTAACTGGCATTGACCCCGTAACCGAACTTACCAAAAACGAGCAGAAGGTTTTTGATGCAGAGGTTAAAAATCGCATTGCCGAATCCGAAAAAGACGGCAAGAAACTGACCGCAAAAGAGAAAGCGACTATCCGTAGCGAAGTAATGGAAGAACTTTCCAAAGGTGGCATTTCTACAGATACCATCGAGGAAGTGCTGGGCGGTGAAGATTACAAACGCTACAAAGCGGAATCTGAACGGCAAGAGGCTATCAAGAAAGAACTTGACGAATTGCAGAATACTCCATCCGGGCAGTTGAGCTTTAATCAGACCGAGCGAATGAAGGAGCTGCAAGCGTTTAGACCCGATACGGAAATGCTTGAAACGCTTAAATTCAGCGTTGACGAGAGTATCCGTAAACAAATTACGGCAGACGGTGAAACGCTTGGGAAGAATCGAGGTTCATACCTTTCGGAAAGCTATAACGAAAAGGCAAACCGAGGCAAGGTGTTTGAAGCTGATTTGTCGCAGTACGATGAAAAGCAGCAGCAAACAATCAAAAACGCCGTTGAAAGCAAAATACTGAATAACACAAGAAGAACACACGAATTTGTTGATTTGATCGCTAAGATATCAGCAGACAAGGGTGTGTCTTTTGATTTTACCAACAATGCAAAACTGAAAGAATCCGGCTTTGCTATTGACGGAAAAACAGTAAACGGCTATGTAACGAAAGACGGAATTTCGCTCAATATGGATTCTGCCAAAGCGTTAAATTCTACGGTAGGACACGAAATCACTCATATTCTTGAGGGAACTGATGTATATACCGAGCTGCAAAACGCTTTGTTTAATTATGCAAAGTCAAAGAATGACTACCAAGGCAGATACGATACCTTGACGGAGCTTTACAAAGATGTTGAGGGTGCAGATATTGATTCGGAATTAACCGCAGATTTGGTAGGAGATTATCTTTTCCAAGATAAAGATTTTATCCGCAAACTGTCTACGGAACATAGAAATATTTTCCAAAAGATTTTCGATGAAATCAAGTATCTGTGCAAGGTAGCAACAGCAGGAAGCAAAGAAGCACGGGAACTTGAAAAAGTCAAAAAGGCTTTTGAGGAAGCATACCGGGAAAGCTCAAATGCAAAAACCGAGGCGAAGGGCAAAACTAGTTATTCTCTATATTTAAGTCAAGAAGATGTGCCAAATTACTTGAAGGCTGGGGAAAGACAGAATAAAAATAGGCAAATGCGTTACGAAGCCGG
>JAZTXO010000096.1:0-35140 GCA_045636445.1 Eubacteriales bacterium
AATAATATGTTTTTTATCTTTACCGAGTGTTAAAAGAATTTTTTTTGCGTAAAATAATTTTCTTTTCGGACAAAATATTACAAATATCCGTTGATTTTTATTATTACGTATGTTATACTATATTTGTAAAGTTATGTCTTCAAAACATACCTCTTTTATGTTATAAGGAAAGGTGACGGTAGCATTCTTGCCGTCAGTTTGGTTATATAAAAATGGGAAAAGGGATTTATACTTATTATAAAAACCGTCTCGTTGAGATAGGAGGCGGAAACAAGTGCCTCTATTTGAAAAAAATCGTAAGACGCGGTGCGTATGATATAGGTCGTATCTTCAGCACTCGCGAGAAAAAGATAGCTGAGCTTTTCGACTCTTTATGGAACGGAAAGCGTTCTTCTTTTACTCTGCTTTGCGAGGATGAAATTGACGAAATCGCAGAAAACATCGGTTCTACCGAAGAAGAAGCAGAGGGCGAAGAAAAGAAGAGCACTAAAAAATCAAAGGGCAACGATAAAATCAAGCTCCTTGAAGCAGAGGTAGCAAAAATCAAGGAAATCAAACGTGAAATCGAAGAGATCGAGCGTGAGACCGGCAGATACGAGCTTTACGTCGGTTATCCTTTTGTTTTCGGATCAATCCCCCAAGGCTCTCAGCGTTCTCTTATAAAAGCTCCTTTGATGCTCTTCCCCGTCAGAATAGATATTCCCGACGACAGAACTGTTGAAATCAGCCTTAACGAATCCGAAAAGATCCAGCTTAACCGAGCACTTGTACTTTCGTACGCTCAATCTAAAAAGATAAACATAGAAAATCTTGAGATGGAGTTTGAAAATCTTTCCGGCTTCAAGGGCATCAAGCAGCTTACAGATTTTCTTAACCATGCAAAGATCAAGGTGGAATATACCACCTCAAAGAATATCTATCCTTACTCAAGATTTAAAGAGCCGGATGAAGACAGCGATCTTTCCCTTAGATATGCGGCAATCCTTGCACGTTTTCCTCTTTCAAATTCCATATACAACGATTATACCCTTCTTGAACGAAAGAATCTTACAAACGATGCAATAAACGAGCTTCTTCGCACTACCAAAAAGTCAAGCTTCAAGCTCTTTGACAAAATTCATTCCTTTAAAAACGGACTCAAGGCGAAGAAAATCGGAAGTAAGAAGACCTATACCGCAAAGGGCAGCTATACCGTAAAAATGCTTGACTATGCTCAATCCGAGGTTGTTCGCAAGGTTGACGAGCTTGGAAATATGGTAATTTACGGCCCTCCCGGAACAGGTAAATCTCAAACGATTGTTAACGTTATCACAGATGCTATTGTAAAAAATAAAAAGGTGCTCGTTGTTTCGCAGAAAAAGGCGGCTCTTGACGTTGTTTACTCCCGTTTGGGAACGCTCAATGAATCGGCAATGTATATAAACGACGAGGCAAAGGAAAAGAAAGCCTTTTACGAGAAGATATACGCTCTTCACAAGCGTTTGGTACATGGCAGAAAGGCGGAAATAGAGCCTCGCCAGAACGAGTTCGATGAGCTTGAAGGAAAGATTGCAGAAGAGCAACAGACGCTGGAGAAAATGTATTCTCTTCTTAACGACAAGCGTCCCTTCGGTCTTTCTCTTGCGGAGATGTATTCTTCTTCGTATATGCTTGAGAAGAATTCTCCCGAGCATACAGCATATCTTAACATGCTGAAATGTCCCGAGGTTCTTGCTATGAATTACAAGGATCTCTCCGATGCTCTTTTCAAAATCAAGGCGCACAATCTCTGCGATATGTACTACGATTTCGCAGTTGAAAAGAATAAGAACCCGCTTATCGAAATGATGCTTCCCGACATAGAAATCCGCACTCTCGGAGAGGTTAAGGATCTTCTTTTGAAGGCGGAAAAGGAAAGACACGGAAGCTTTAATTTTGCTAAATATCCGCATCTTAGGCAGGTACTTGCTCACTATACCCGTCTTAATGACGAGAAAAAACGTAAAGCAATAGTGAAGCTTGAAGCAAAGCTTGAAAGTCCTAACTTCACGTCAAACAAAAAAGCCGAAGAAAAAATGTCGGAATCCTTTGACGAAACGATCAACGCTATTAACACTTATATTGAAAAATACGAGTGCTTAAAGTCGATTATGACAGATGACGGATATTTCACCGTTATAGACAATATTCTCAGAGGTAATACCTCCTTTGTGAAGCTTGTTTTTGCGGCTATCGAAAACTACCTTTCTCTTCGTGACGTTACGAATCTGTTCAGGTCGATGGACAAAAACGTTGTCAGCGTTCTTGACTTCGCATTCTCCGCATCCAAGTCGATAGACAAGTACAAGGAACTTATTGATAAGGTAATGCTTATCAGGATCTATCACGAGCTTACGATTGCGGAAGAGGAATGCAAGGAATCGCTTGCTATGCTTTTGGACTTCCAGAACGTAACTGCTCGCATTTATAAGCTTAAGGAATCCCAGCTTTCGGTTGCGGCTAAGTTATGTGCCGTAAAGAGCTCCGGAGAATATCGTGAGCTTTACAGCAATGCCGAAAATGCCAAGGATTACCTCTACCAGATTTCCAAAGAACAAAAATTCTGGTCTATAAGAAAGATGATGGAGGTTTACGGCAACTTTATCATCACTCTGTTCCCCTGCTGGCTGCTTTCTCCCGAAAACGTATCTGCAATCCTTCCCCTAACGAAGAATATGTTTGACGTTGTAATCTTTGACGAAGCATCGCAGGTATTTATCGAAAGCACTATTCCTACAATATACAGAGGAAAAAATATCGTTGTTGCAGGCGACTCAAAGCAGCTTCGCCCCTCCGCAACATTTATGAAGAGATTTATGGGCACAGACCCTGAAATGCTTGAGGATTATTCGGTACAGGCAGCTCTGGAGGTTGAAAGCCTTCTTGACCTTGCGGTTGCAAGATACGAAAGCGCAAACCTTACCTATCACTACCGCAGTAAGCATCAAGAGCTTATCGACTTCTCCAACTGCGCATTCTACTCCTCGGGACTTCAGATAGCCCCAAATATATCGACAAACAAATTAAACAGACCTATCGAAAGATATAAGGTTGACGGCAGGTGGGCAGATAGAACAAACCCTGCTGAAGCAGAAAAAATCGTTGAAATTCTGTCCGAGATATTCAAGAACAGAAAGAACAACGAAAGCGTGGGTATCATAACCTTCAACATTGATCAGCAGACCTGCATTGCCGATGCTATTGAAAGCGAAGCAAGGAAAAACAAAGCTTTTGGCGCTTATATAGCAGAGGAAAAGCTTCGTACCGACGGTGGTGAGGATACAAGCCTCTTCATAAAGAACCTTGAAAACGTTCAGGGTGATGAAAGAGACATTATTATATTCTCTATCGGATATGCCCCGGGGGAAAACGGCAAAATTTACTCAAACTTCGGTTCTCTTTCAACCGAGGGCGGCGAAAACCGTCTTAACGTTGCAATTACCAGAGCAAAATCCAAAATTATCGTTGTTACAAGTATTGAGCCTGAGGATCTGAAGGTTGAAAATTCCAAGAACCTCGGTCCAAGACTGCTCCGCGACTATCTTGCATACGCAAGAGCCGTTTCCGACAACGATTACGACGCTACGAAAGCTATTCTTCGCGGACTCAGCCCCACCGAAAAGGATGAGAAGGAGATCTTAACCAATCTTCCCCGCACCGAAGAACAGATCAAGGCAGGTCTTGAAAAGCTCGGTTATACCGTTCACACAGGTCTTGGAAACGAGAACAACAGAATCTCTCTTGCGGTATTCGACGAAAAAGAGGACAGATACCTTGTTGGTGTCATTCTTGACGTGGATGCATTTGCTTCTTCCTCGGCTTCTATGGAACGTGACGTTTACAAGCCGAAATTCCTTGAGGCGAGAGGTTGGAATCTTATGCGTGTATGGTGTCGTGATTTCTGGATTTCTCCCGATAAGGTAATAAAAGCTATCGCATCAGCTGCGGAAAAGGCAAAAAAGAAGGCCTAAAATCTCTTTTTAGTTGTAAAAAAATTGTTACAACTATTGAATTAATTCATTTTTAAGTGTATAATACATTAAGATTTAATTTTAGAAAGGTATCAATCATGTTCTTTAACACACTTTTGGAAGCAGAAACAACTGCAAGTAATCCTCTTGGCGGCTCTATGGGTCTCATAATTATGATACTCATGTTCGTAGTGCTTTACTTCATTATGATACGCCCTCAGAAAAAGCAGGAAAAGAAGGATGCTGAAATGCGTCAGAATCTTGCGGTAGGCGATGAAGTCACCACTATCGGCGGTATTATCGGCAAGGTAGTTTCAATCAAGGATGAGACCTTCGTACTTGAAACAACCAAGGATAAGACCAAAATTCGTTTCCTCAAAGGCGCAGTAAGAAGCGTTGACGTAAAGGCGGCAGACCTTGCAGCGCAGATTATGAGCAACAAGGAAAACGAGGCAGAGGCAGCAAACGAACCCAAGGAAGCTGTTGAAGCTCCCAAGGCTGAAGAAGCAGCTCCCAAAAAGAATTCCGGATTCTTTAAGAAGTCGAAATAATTTTTATATTTCAAATTTTTCGGAATATTTCGAAAGCTCTCCGAATAGGTTGTACCAGGACTTATTCGGAGGCTTTTTTTATGTTTAAATTTATTTCAAAAGGAAGAAATTCAAAGCCGGAGGGAATCCCGCTGCTTCTTTTACTTATTGGATGCGGCGCTCTGTTAATATTTATATGCTCGGCAGTATCATCGGCTATAATTTTATCTTTTGAAGATCCCGGCTCTCTTATAGGAGTCGGAAGTCTTGGTGCTGTGATTTGTGCGGCAGGAATTTGCGGTGCTATCACATCATTACTCACCGAAGGGAATTTTAAATATTCGCTGATTATTTCAGGAGTATTGGCGCTCATTCTTTTCCTGCTCCCCTTTCTTTTTGGCGGAAAAATCGGCGCAGGAGTTATGAATTCTCTCTGCTATTTTGGCATTTGTATATCAGCAACGCCAATATTCAAGAAAAAAAGACGTAAAAGAAGATAAGCAAAACCGCCTGACTTTAGCGTGTTATCCTTAACGGGAAACACGCTAATTTTTCTTTTGCATAGATATTCAAAGATAAATCGAAGGCAAAAAAGAGAGCAAGAATAGAAGGATTTTGTCCTTTTACTCTTGCTCTTTATGTTTATATAAGTGGGCGGGGTTAACCCGCTCTGCACAAGACTAGTCTAACGTGGCCCTCACACTCACTTGAATTTCAATAACAAGCTGTGTCAAAAGCTCACTGTTCAACTATAAGATTACCGTTGTAATGAAGAGGGTTTGCCTCGTCGTTACCAAAGCTTATCTTGTACCAATATTCAAAGTTCTTAATGTACACATCTGTAATTTTTTCGCAACCGGCAAAGGCGTTAGCCGAAACGATCCTGATAGATTCAGGTATTACAACAGAGGTGATAGAGGAGCAATTTTCAAACGCACCGTAACCAAGGTAAATAACTCCGTCAGAAAGAACTAAATCAGAAAGATCGGTGCAATTCTTAAACGCCATATTCGAAATGATCGTAAGAGTTTCGGGGAAAACTATGCTTTTAATCTTTGAGCAGGCGGAGAATGCGTAATCACCGATTCTGATAAGCGATTTTCCAAGATCTACCGAGTTAAGAGATGAACAACCGTAGAATGCCTCTTTTTCAATAACCTTTACATCATCGGGAATCTTTATCTGCTTAAGGTTAACGCAATTGGCAAATGCCACTTTAGATATTGAGGTAAGATTTTTAGGCAATTCAACACTTTCAAGCGTTGTGCAACCGAAGAATGCTCCATCGCCTACATCGGTAAGATAACCGCGCATCTTTACCGTTTTAAGAGCAACACAGTCGCTGAATATGTAATCGCCCATTGCGATTACCGTATCGGGAATTTCAACCGAAGTAAGATAATCGTATCCCAAGAACTGATAACTCGAAATTACTGTAACGGAAGAAGGAACTTTAAGCGTCTTTAACACCGTGTTGTTTACGTAGAGCTGCGGACTGCCGTTCAAGGGGTTTGCCGCGCCGTTAGCGAAAGTAATGTCGAACCAATCCTCAAGTGTAGGAGCATAAACCTTTTGAAGGCTATCGGTTTCAAGGAAAGCATCTCTACCAACGTACGAAAGAGAGTTTCCGAATTTAACGGATACAAGCGACTTGCAACCGGCAAATGCACCGTCCTCAATAATTCCAACCGAAGAAATATCGGGAACAGACTCAAGGGATTTGCATCCGCTGAATGCGTTTTTACCTATATAAGTAACGTTATCGGCAAAATCAACCGAGGTAAGCGATGCACAACCATCAAGGAGACGGTCGGGAATTTGAGTTATATTATCGGGAAGAAGGATTTCCGAAATAGAAGCGCAACCTGCAAAAGCTCCGTTTCCGATAAATTCGGTATCCGATGAAAGATTGATCTCCTCAAGAGAAGAACAATTTTCAAATGCAAAATTACCAATAGACGTTACGTTATCAAAATGAACGGATGCCAAGGAAACACATCCCGAAAAGGCTTTATCACCTATTGATTTAACAGCTGACGGAAGATATACCGCCTGAAGCATATCGCAACCCTCAAAGGCATTATTTCCAATAGCTGTTACAGTGTAACCACCAAGCATTTCGGGAACAAGAATTTCGGCTGCATCACTTTGAACAACCTTAACGACCGTGCAGGTTGCATTGTCGGAATTAACCGAGAATAAAAGTTCCTGAATACCCCAAGAGGAGTCGTAGTCGCTCAAGAATTCGTGGGAACACGTGGAGCAGGAATAGCTGGTATAACCGACGTTATCGTATGTAGAGCCGAAAACGGATGCTGTGTATTTGTGACCAAGGGCATCAAGGACAACTCTGTCAATCTCCTTGTTACATTCTTTACACCGTCTGTATTTAACACCGTCGTTTTCGCAATCAGCAGGAATCGTTATCCAGTTATCAATGCGGTGTCCGGGAGCGCTGACGGTCTCAACCTGAATTTCACCGCATTCGCAATAACGGGTTTTAAGACCGTCAGTTTCGCAAGTGACCTTTTTCAGGTTGCTCCATTCAGAAAATTCATGTATATGATCGGGCGCAGATTCCGGCCAAGGATAGGTTTTCTCCTTTGAGCAAGAAACAAGCGCTACGGCCAATGTAGCAAAAAGCATTATAGATAAAAATCTTTTTTTCATTTTAAAATCCACCGTACTCGAAGAAATTGAAAAAGCAGATGTATATGTTATATATAATTATATTAACATAAAATAGCTGTTCTGTCAATATTTATTGATTATTTTTTCAATCGTTCGATATAATAAGGCAAAGCTTCCTCAAAATTAACGCCATATTCACGTCTTTGAAGGTCGGTCATCGTCAGCTTTATGCACTCCGGGGTATAATCTACCGCAACGGCAAGAGCCGACTCCACACTATGTCCGCGCATCATTGCGCCAACGGTTGCAGAAGCGAAAATATCTCCCGTTCCGTGATAGGATACGGGCATACGTTCATTAAAGTAAGCGAAGAATTTATCCTCTTCCCTATCATACGCATAGCGAGCATCTGCCTACGCAAGAAATATCCTGCACCGTTATAATTCTTTTCATTTTTATATCCTTTTAATATTAAACAATATTAAAAATTATAGAAACTTGATATTTCCGCAAATAGAGCCTATTTTCTCACCCAAGCATCCATATCCTCGCAAGATAGTCTCGATTGAATATATTTCGCTTTCACCTCTTGCGGCTAACGCACACAAAAGACACGCTGCGCCTCCTCGCAAGTCAGGAGCATACACGGATGCCGATTTGAATTTTGACGGATAAATATACGCTTCCCCTCGGCCGAGCTTATAGTTCATACCAAACGCTAAAAGTCTTTCAAGATAGCCAAATCTTTTTGGAAAAACCTCATCCCTTACTCTTCCTCCGCTATGTGAAGCCAAAATAACCGAAGCAACCGGCTGAAGATCTGTGGGAAAGGCGGGATACGGAGCTGCATTCAAATCGGTTGCAAAGGAATTTCCCCTTTCGGCAACAACATAGTTTTCACCCGCTTCAACCTTTACACCGACGTTTTTTAAAAAATCAATAAAAGAGCTAAGCTGTTCTTTGCCGCATCCCCTAACGGTTACTTTTCCATCGGTTACAAGTCCCATAGCAAGATACGTGCCCGCTTCTATCATATCACCTATTATTTCACAGCTTCCGCCATGAAGGCTTCCTCCGATTACCCTGATTTCAAAATCATTGATCGAAATTTCAGCTCCTGCAGAACGAAGAAAATCTATAAGCGCCATAATGTGCGGCTCTACTGCGTGTCCTCGGATAATACTTTCGCCATCAATGGTCGACGCCATTATAAGAGCGTTTGCGGTAGCTCCGACCGAGGGCTTTTCAAATTCAATTTCGGAAGCGAAGAGTTTTTTTGCAACCAAAAAATCGGATTCAACTCTTGCGCCAAGTCGCTCTGCCGCATATATGTGAAGATCAATAGGTCGCGAAGAGAAATTGCAACCGCCGAAATCAACGATCGGACATTTGCCAAGCCTTGCAAGCATTGAGCCTAAAAGATAGGTTGATGCTCTGATTTTCGAGGTCAACTCTGTGTTGGGGTAATTATAAAAAACCTTTCTTGTGTCAATATAAATAGTATCCCCTTCTCTTAATACCTTAGCACCAAGGTCGCAAATAAGACGAAGAGCCACGCTGACGTCAAGAATATCGGGAAGGTTTGTAAGACGCGAAACACCTTCGGTCACAAGAGTTGCGAAAATTATAGGCAGAGCCGCATTTTTCGAGCCTCCGACTTTAATGCTTCCCGCAAGGGGTGTGCCACCGTTTACTATTATTTTTTCCATATTTGCTCCGAACTTTTTTTAGCATTATATTCGGAGCGTAAATGAGAAGTTACTTTTGAAGATAAGACACGGCAAGAATAACTACTCTGCCGTAGGTAACGATACCTTCGGTGCCGTTGCTCTTTAAGAACAAATCGTTTGCAAAATCAGAAATATCGTTTAAAATCGTATCGCCGTATTTTTGAGTTACGGCATTCGATACTCTTATATCGCCTCTGGCACGTACATCAAGACCGTCTGCAATTTCATAATAAAGCTCTTTATTCGTACGATAAAGCGCCGAGCCTACGTACTGATACAAATTAAGGGCGGCAGAATAACGAAGATATATATCTTCCGACCGAGAACAAACGAGATAAGCCATAAAATTAGCCTCGTTTTCACGGAGTATTCCACGCTGGTGAGAAAGCTCGTGCGCCGCTGTAAAAACAACGTCATAATCGGGATAGGTCATATTCACGTTGGCTTCCCCGGTAAAGTAGGTGTAAATTCCGGTTATTCCGAGATAGGACATACCGACACTGAAAGGCCCGACAGCCTTTGCCCTGCTATAAAAATCGGGAACAAAGCCGTATTCGGATGAAAGTTCGGAATAGGACTTGCATATCAAATTTGAAATTTCATCCATAGAATATCCGCAAGAGGAAGAGCCGTCCTCGGAAAACTCAATCGAGTCTACAAGAGAATTTACCTCGTCGCGAAGTAAAATCATAGTTTCCGAAAGATTTTCTTCGGTTATCTTTACCGTTTCAAAACCCATTTCTTTATCAACGGTAGTGGTATTATAGGATATTCCGAGAGCAATGATATGCCCGGAATAAAACAGAAGAGCCAGTGCAAAAAGATTTAATACAAACCTCATTCTGCCTACGCCTCTCCTAAAAGCGCGAACAGCAAGAATTACTATGATTGCAACAAAAACAGGTATAAGAAAAACAAGAATTTCAAAAAGAGAGAAGCCGAACAAATCTGCGAACGCCGCCATTGTCCTGCGATAACCAAAGCAGAGAGTTTCATTTAAAAAATCGGCAACGGCAGTCCACCTTCTTGATGCAAAAAGAAGAGCAAAAGACAAAAGAGCCACCAAAAAAGAAAGAACTGCAAAGGGAGAAAATGCACTGTATTTACTTCTTGTATATCTCATCATTTTCCTTTCTGCCTTGATTTATATTTTTATTTTTACACTTCAACCCTATCGAGCTTTCTTGCTATAATTCCCGAAAGAAGCCATAGGCAAACCGCCGAAAGGCAGACAAGAAGTCCCAGAAGTACAAACGATGCTGCAAGGGGTGACAGTACGATAGAAAGCCATATAGTCAAGGCGGCAAATCCTACCGACAAAAGCATCATTCCGAACAAAGAAACGGTAGATGCCGCAGATTGTTTTATAACGCGAACCTCGCTCTGATAATCGAATTTACAAAATACAGAGCCAACAACTCCTCCGAAAAGCGCCGAGAACACCGAACCGACAATCGGGGTAATAATTATAAACGGAAGATATTCCAAACCGGGTTCAAATGCTACGGTAAACAAAACAGAGCCAACGATAACCGACGGAATAGAAAACAGCAGGTGAGGAACGAGCTTTGCATACAAAAGAGTTTTTGCCGAGACGGGCATACTCTTAACAATCCAAAGCCGTTTTCCCTCAAGAGAAAGAGCAGGAGTTGATATATACACCATTGACATAACGAAAATTACAGCTACCGGTATCATTGCATAAACAAATGCATTCGCATCTCCGATACCTTCAAACAAAACAGTAATAATCGGGAGCATTGTTATAAGCTCTTCCCTTTTTACCAACGCCATAATTCCCAAAACTATGCAGAATATAACTCCCAATCCACTATTGAGCATATAAAGGGGTGAAGAGATAAATCCTCTAATCTCCTTCATTGCCAATGCGTAAAATGCGCTCCGTTTTTTCAATTTCCGTTCTCGGTATGTAACACGGGAAGAAGAACCTCCACCGGTTACAATTGAAACGTAGTGGTGAGAAATAACAATGTAGGCGGCTATGGCTACTCCGACAGATACAACCGCAAACAAAGTAAAATTCATCGGCTCAAACAGAGCCGCAGAACCAAAAGCGTCAAAGAAACCTAAACTTTTGGCAAGTTCTAAAGCAAATTCATCGGAAGCTTCGGCAAGGTTGTTAATCCCTTTCATCAATGCATCATATCCGATAAAATAAACTGCCATAAACGCAAGATATACAGCCGTTACAAAGAAGCTTTTGTTTTTCATTCGCTTCGTTAAAAGAGCTACAAGATAGCCTACGCCCGATGCAAGAGAGGTTGCAAGAAGCGGGAGAAGCAAGGTTACGGCAGATGCCCCGAAAATGCCGGTAATCGAGCCGCCGCAAATTGCATATACGACTATTGCAGGCAGCATTATTATCAGCGTTTCGATATAATTGTAAACCAAAACGGTAAATATACGGCTGAGGACTATGGAACGAGGCTTTATAGGCATAGAAAGAAGAAGCTCGTTGTCCTTTGACTCAAAAAGCTCGGATTTTGTTTCAAATATACTTAATACAAAAACAATAGTAACCGTTGCGGTCATAAAGAGGCCGAAGTAGAGACTCTCCAAGCCGAGAGGAATAAATACCGAGCCTAAAGAATAGGCAATCGTTGACGAAAGAAACGCAAATGTACCGGCAAGATATACGTAAATCAAAAGAAAACCTATAAGTCTTGACTTTGAATAAGATGCTTCTTTTCCTTTCTTCTTACCGGCTGCAATAGAGCTTAATACGGAAAGAAGCCTTAATGCTATGAGCTTTTTAGTCATCGTCTTCACTTCCTTCAAGCTCAAGGAAAACATCCTCAAGAGAATCGTCGCCAAGAACGGTTTGCATATCTCCCGAAACTACAAGCTTCCCCTCTTTTATGATAGCCACCTTGTCGCATATTTTTTCCGCAACGTCAAGAACGTGAGTTGAGAAAAAGATCGATCCCCCGTTAGAGCAATGATCTCGCATCATTTCTTTAAGTATATAAGATGCCTTTGGATCAAGGCCGACGAAAGGCTCATCCATTATTATAAGCTTCGGTGAATGTAGCCAGGCTGCGATTATCGAAAGCTTCTGCTTCATACCGTGAGAATAAGCGGATATAGGCTGTCCCAGATCTTTTGTAAGCGAGAATTTATCGGCAAGAGTGGCTATAAGCTCGTTTCTTTTCTTGCTTTCCACGCCGAAAACGTCGGCAACAAAATTAAGGTATCTGATTCCCGAAAGATATTCGTACAAATCAGGGTTATCGGGAATATATGCCGTAACACTTTTTGTGTAAAGAGGATCATCCTTCACCGATTTACCGTCAACGTATATTTTTCCCTCGTCAGCATGAAGTATACCCATGCAAGCTTTGATGGTAGTAGTTTTTCCTGCTCCGTTATGGCCTATAAACGCACATATCTCGCCCTTGCCTATTTCCAGACTTAGGTTATCAACGGCGCATTTTTCTCCGTATCTTTTTGTTAAACCTTCGATTTTAAGCATATATCCTCCTAAATATTTTAATAAATAAAATATCAAAAATAAAATAATTTATCAATTGTTGATGACTTTTTGAATATTTTTCAATACATGTTATTGTTTTTCAGTACTAAGGATTTCAAGATTTCTTTCCACCGTCCGTCTGCCACGCCAGGCGAAAGCTCTTTTCATAAAGGCTTCTTTATTCATAGAGTCAAGAAGCTCCGAGCTTAATGCGTCTATTCTTTCTGCGTAAAAGAATTCCAAGGGAGTTTTTTTGGGGGTTGCATTATAAGGACAGACGCTCTGACACACATCACATCCCCAGGCGGTATTGTATTTACGCATAAGATTTTTTTCTTCCTCGGAAAGTTCGCCTTTTTTTTGAGTAATCATAGAAAGGCAATCAAGACTTTTACCGCAAAGCACACCCGTAGGACAAGCGCTTTTACAAGCTGCGCAGCCATCGCATTTTGTTATAGGCAAAGGCTTTATAGCAGAAAGCTTTTCGGGTGAAATATCGGTTATAATATCTCCGATAAAGACGTAGCTGCCGTATTTTTCGTTAATTATGAGTCCGTTATCACCTAAAATTCCAAGTCCCGATATAAGCGCTGCGTGGCACTCGTTAATTGGACTGTGGTCGCCGTAGCCACGCATTTTTGCGTCGGGAAAATGCAGTTTAAGATATTTTTCAATCTCGGTATTCACTTCCCTTATGGCTAAATGATAATCAAGAGAAGCTGCATAACGGGAAATGTTATGACACTCACCGGTGTAGTAAGGCAAAAGATAAATTACAACGCTTCGAGGAATGAAATTTTCCCTCTCCATTATGTCAGCGCGAATCTGACGGCAATCGGCATATGAAATAACCGAAAAATATTCAATTTTAAGTTTTGAAAAAAGCTCCGACAATTCACACATATTTAATCTCCAAAATATTTATAAATATATTTTAACACCGACAAGACTAAAATGCAATATATTTCTTGACATTTTTTACCTTAGGTGATATAATATATTTCGTGAATTTTTAATTTTTAGGAGGTTTTTATGTACAACCCCAACCTCGGATTATTCGGCTCAGGTATCATCTCTTTCGGAGAGGATCAACAAATTTTGGCAATATCCGTATTGGCATTAACTTATATTGCGATTATAGTCGTTTCATACCTGCTGGGAAGCATAAATTCTGCAATTATAATTTCAAAAACCATGTATAAAGACGATATAAGAAATCACGGCAGCGGAAATGCAGGACTTACAAACGTGCTTCGCACCTACGGAAAGAAAGCAGCCGGCTTAACTCTTTTGGGTGATATGCTGAAAAGCGTTATTTCCATTGGATTTGCAGGTCTTCTTTTAGGCTTCCATTATCACGCAGGAATAAGCCTTTCGCAGCCTTGTTACATTGCAGGTCTGTTTGCGGTGCTCGGTCATATATTCCCCGTATACTACGGTTTCCGTGGCGGAAAGGGCGTTCTTACTACTGCAACTGCGGCTTTGGTGCTTACACCTATTCCCTTTGCAATTTTGATTACTCTGTTTATCATAATAGTTGCGGGTTCAAAATACGTTTCTCTCGGTTCGGTATCCGTTGCGGTGCTTTATCCCGTTCTTGTTAACGGCTATATCGCATTTTGCTTCAGCGGCGCTCCCGCCCCCGGCCTCATCTCGCTTTCCACCATACTTATAGCTATTCTTGTCGTATGGTGTCACAGAGAAAACCTTAAGAGAATTTCCGACAGAACCGAAAGAAAGATTTCCTTTAAGAAAAAGGATGTTGAAGTTCAGTCGAAGCCTGACGAAGAGTCCGATGATGAATAAACAAGAATTCATTTCTCTTATAGAATCCTGCGTAAGGACAGAGTCTTTAAAAAAGCTTGTTTTTTCAAAGCCTCAAGACTCCGAGGTAACAAAAATTTCCGGCAGACTTGTCGAACACAGAGGATTTAGACATCTCTCCCTTGAGCTTTCGCTTCCCGGAAATACCGTTTCACACAAAAACATTGCCGAGAGCAATATAAATAGCGAAATTACTCCTCTTTTTGATAGCTACGGCCAGGTCAATCTTATAACCTCCTTAGGAGACGCCGAATGGAAAAAAGGCAAAAAAGGCGAGGTTGTGCTTGGCGGTGATGCTCTTGC
This sequence comes from Eubacteriales bacterium, assembly GCA_045636445.1. Taxonomy (GTDB): domain Bacteria; phylum Bacillota; class Clostridia; order Oscillospirales; family CAG-272; genus UBA1740. The sequence goes on from JAZTXO010000096.1 coordinate 14,501, forward strand.
GAAAAAAGTATCTTCTTCCAATCGTTCCTTTGAATCTACAATTGAAGAGCTTGACAAGAAAAAGAATTATATTTTAAGCGGCAGCGAAGAATTTTTGAAGGCTCTTGATATAAGCTCTAAAGACGGCAGAATTCACGATAAACGCCAGGGTAAATTCAGGCAGATTAACAAATTCCTTGAAAACATAGAGACTATATACGACAAACTCCCTGATGGAGAAATCGTAATATACGACCTCTGTTCGGGAAAAAGCTATCTCTCATTTGCCGTCTATTATTACCTTACGGAAATAAAAAAACGCAAGGTTTATATGCTTGCGGTAGATTTAAAAAGAGACGTTATTTTGTGGTGCGAGGAACTTGCGAAAAAGCTCGGCTACGACGGAATGCATTTTAAGGTTCAGGATATTTCAACTCTTGAATGTCAAAGAGCTCCCGATATGGTAGTTTCTCTTCACGCTTGCGATATAGCAACCGATATAGTGCTGGAAAACGCCATAAGACTCGGAGCAAAAATCATACTTTCAACACCCTGCTGCCACAGATATTTGAAGGACAAAATATCAGCGTCAGAGCTTAAATTTATTGCAGATTATCCCCACATAGCAAATAAGCTTGCGGAAGCGGCAACCGACGCTCTTCGCCTATCGAAGCTTAAAGCGAACGGGTACGCCGTCTCGGCTTTGGAGCTTACCGACCCCGAAAACACTCCAAAAAACACTCTTTTAAAAGCGATAAAGGCAAAAAACATCAGCGAAGAAGAGCTTAAGAATGCAAAAAAGAGCTATGAAGATATTCTTAAATTTTTGCTTGGAGATAAGGCTGACGATTACCTTAAGGAAGTACTAAATTAAAAGATGATATTTTACACAAAATCTGCAGAAGAAACCGAGCTTATCGGAAAAAAACTTGCCACAGCTCTTGAAAATGCAAAAGCAAACCGAGCAACGATTGCTTTAAGAGGCGAACTCGGAGTCGGAAAGACGGCATTTACGAGAGGCTTTGCTTCGGCACTTGATATAAGCGGTGTCAAAAGTCCTACCTACACTATTGTAAACGAATACAGAGGCAAAAAAAGACTGTTTCACTTCGATATGTACCGCATAGAGGGTGAAGATGATCTTTACTCTATCGGTTATGACGAATATATCGAATCCGATGGATATTCGCTTATTGAATGGTCGGAAAACATCGAAGATTTTTTGCCGGAGGATACGATAACCGTTACAATTTCACGTTCAGAGCCTTTCCCTGACGGAAGAGAAATAAAAATCGAGGCAAATTATGAAAATTTTAGCATTTGACAGCACCGCAAAGGTTGCTTCTGTTGCTGTATCAGAAAATGAAAAGATTTTAGCACAATACAGCATTGACAACGGCTTAACCCAAAGTGAGCTTTTGCTCCCAATGGCTGAGGATATATTGCGTTCACTAGCTATATCTTTTAATGATATTGATGCCTACGCTGTATCGGTTGGCCCTGGATCTTTCACCGGGGTACGAATTGGCGTTTCATTGGTTAAAGGTCTTGCTTTCGGAAGAAATATCCCCTGCATTGAAGTTTCTACCCTTGAAGCTCTTGCCGAAAACCTGAATGGAATTGACGGAATAGTGTTCCCCTGCATGGATGCCAGACGCTCTCAGGTCTACAACGCAGTATTTGATTCAAAGGGATCGGATATTTCGAGACTTTGCGAGGACAGAGCGATTTCTCTCGAAGAACTCGCAAAAGAAGTAGAAGCCACCACAGACCGAGACGTTTATATTTGCGGCGACGGATACAACGTTACCAAAAACTTTCTTTCAAAAAACGGAATTGCGGTAAAAGAAACCCCTGCTCTTCTTATCAATGAAAATGCCGCCTCTGTTGCCAAAGTAGCATACAGAAAATTCCTTTCGGGAGAGTATAAGAGCGACGGAGATATTTCTCCTACCTATTTAAGACTGCCGCAAGCAGAGCGTGAAAGACTTGAAAAAGAAAAAAATACAACCAAGTGAGGATATATTTATGAAGAAAATTTATATAGGCGCTGACAGTGCCGGATACAGACTTAAAGAAGAGGTAAAAGCTCATCTTTCAAACCTTGGCTACGAAATAATTGACTGCGGATGCGACGTTGAAGAATCCAACCACTACCCTGTATTCGCAAAGGCGGTGTGTGAAAGAGTTCAGGAAAACCTTGATAGTTCGTATGGAATACTTATTTGCGGTACGGGCATCGGTATGTCTATGTGCGCAAACAAGCATAAAGGTATTCGCGCTGCGCTTTGCTCCGATACCTATTCGGCAAAAATGACCCGCCGTCACAACGACGCAAATCTTCTCTGTATGGGCGCAAGAGTTATCGGCTCATGCCTCGCTCTTGACATCGTTGATGAATTTTTAAATAACGAATATGAGGGCGGCCGCCATGCAATCAGAGTGGGAATGATGGCTGAAATCGAAAACAACTAAAGATTATCGCACTTCACCTTTTATAGCACTGACACAAGGAGTTTTCGGTACGCTTTGCGGCGCGACCAATCACCGACGGTCGCGAGAAAACTTAGGGCGAACGCACTGTATGAAAACGCAGACATTCCGTTCGCCGCCATGCAATCAGAGTGGGAATGATGGCTGAAATTGAGAACAGCTAAAGATTATCGCACTTCACATTTTTTAGCACTAACATAAGAATTGATGGCTGAAATCGAGAAAAATTAAAACAAAAAGCCAATGTAAAAAACGCAGATTCGCAAAGTCTACAAGACCGCAAGAAATCTGCGTTTTTTCTTTTTTGCTATATAATATCGGGCAGAGCGTTAAGCTGTACGTTTTTCGCTACAAGCTCAAAGTGCTCGGTTATAAAATATTCAAGGTCGGAATTTAAGGCTGAAGCAAACTCAAGCACATCGGGAAACTCGGCTGTTTCCCCGCCCTTTGTATACTCCTCGATAATAAGATACTGCCGTGAAGATGCCGAATGGTAGAGGTCTGCGTTAGGATAAACCGAAGAGTTAGACGACTCAATCGCTAATAAAAATCTCCTTAAGTCATCTGTTGAATCAAAGGCATAGCAATTCTTTGTCTTCGATAACATAGTTACCTTTTCCGAGCCTGCCACAGCCCTTGCGGATTCCTTTGAAAGAATTCCGAGCTTTGTAACAAACACCTCACAACCGCCAAGTCTCACAGGATAAAATTGAATAAGTATTTTTTCACCGCCCGGATCAAACCCAACCTCCTTTTTTGCAAGATCGAGCACACGCCAAAATGCACGTCGGTATTCGGAGGAAGTGCAATCAGCTCCACCATCCAGATTAAATGCCGCCATATCATCAGCGCTCATAACAATTTTAAGTTTTGATTCTCCTATAACCAAAAATTCCAATATATATACTCCTGCAGACTCGCTCTTTTTATTCCATTATACTACTTTCGTAAGGGAATTGCTACAACAATTGTTTTCCATAAATGTAATGTTTTTCCCGAGGGCAAGAATAGATTTTTTTGAGAATCAAATCTAATATAATATTTTTTAATATATTTTTTCGTTTTTTTGTCGATATTACTTGTACTTTAATAAAATATATGTTAAAATATATTGGTAGGCAAATGCGGTTTTGCTGCAACTATACTACTCGGCTTCGCTGTTTTCTGCCTTGTCGGATTTCTTCTTTCTCTTCTTTTTGGTTTTTGTGTTTTTTCCAACTTTAAAGGATTTACTGTAACGCAGAGGAGAAATTCCGTAGGTACGTTTAAATTTATCCGAAAAATAGTTGGAATCATTAAATCCGCAGGCATACGCTACCTCGGAAATACTCATTTCCGAATGTTCCTTTAAAAAATATTCTGCCCTTTGGAGTCTTACAAGAGAAATAAATTCGTTAAATCCGAAATTGGTTTCCCGCTTAAAGGTTCTTGAAAGGTGTTCAGGACTTATAAAATGCATTTCAGCAAGTTGCTGAAGAGTGATGTTAGTCTGATAATTCTCTTTTATGAAGGCTACCACCTCGGATATTACGGCATCCCTTGACGGAACAACCTTTACAGCATCCATATTACGTAACAGCAAAACAATAAGATGGGAAATAAGATAATTTGTCTCGTCTGTGGAAAATGCGTCGGGATTCTTATATTCCTTCTCAATGTCCTTGATTATCAAATATACTTCTCTTGCTATTCCGGGATGTCTGTAAAGATTGGGAATTTCATTCATTCTGTCCCGAATATACTTTGGCAGCATATTCTCGGAAAACTCCAGCAGTATTCGCTCGTATTCTTTGTTGTTGTAATCGGTACTGTGAATAGTGTTCGGCGCAACAATTATTACGTCGCCCGGAACAATATCATAAATTTTATCGTTAATAAAGTAAGTTCCCTTGCCCTCCACCATATAATATATTTCATAAAAGTTATGATAGTGGTGACTGTACATCGGAACGCCAAGGCCCTTCAGGCTCTCTATTTTAAAGCGTTCCCCTTCGGAAAATTTTCGCTCTATCATCGACAACGCACGTTCTTCCATAAAGTTTGTAACCTTCCTAATTTTTGCGATTTTACAAATTACTGAATATATACTAGCACACAATATCAAAAAAATCAAGAAATTTGATATATTTTTCTTCTTTTAATCAAAAAAATTAAGGAAATTCAATTATAATTGCGATATAATAATAAAAAACATTTTTGAAAGTAGGATAAATACTATGAATTTTGAAAAAAAGCAAAGAATCGAAAGAGTTATTCAGTTTGGCGAGGGTGGTTTCCTTCGCGGATTTGTTGATTGGATGCTTCAAAAGGTAAACGAAAACTCCGATTTTGACGGAAGCGTTGTTGTTGTACAGCCTATCGAGCAGGGCTTGTGCGATATGCTTTCCGCACAGAATTGCGTATACACTCACGTTATACGCGGTGTTGAGGGCGTTGACAAGACTCTTGTTGACGTAATTTCCCGTTGCGTTAAGCCTTACGAAGATTTCGAGTCCTATCTCGCTCTTGCAGATCAGCCCGAAATGAGATTCGTTGTTTCCAACACCACCGAATCGGGCATCGTATATTCCGACGAGGACAAGGCAACCGATATGCCTCCCAAGACCTTCCCTGCAAAAGTTACTCTTCTTCTTAAGAGAAGATTTGAAAAGGGACTTCCCGGTTTTATCTTCCTCCCCTGCGAACTTATTGACAGAAACGGAGACAATCTTAAGAAGTGCATCCTTAAGTACGCAGACCTTTGGAATCTCGGTAGTGACTTTAAGGCTTGGGTTGAAAAGGAAAACGTATTTACCAACACTCTCGTTGACCGTATCAACACCGGTTATCCCAAGGGCGAAGATATGGCTCTCGGCTATGAGGACAATATGGTAAACACCTCCGAGTTCTTCCATCTTTGGGTAATTGAAACCGACTTTGATATTGAAAAGGAGCTTCCCTTCTCCAAGGCAAATCTTAACGTTATCGTAACTGCCGACAAACTTGAGATGTACCGCACGAGAAAGGTTCGTATTCTTAACGGAGCTCACACCTCTCTTGTTCCTTACGCTCTCCTTTCAGGTCTTGACACGGTTAAGAGCTGTATCGACGATGCTACTATGAACGAGCATATAAGAAAGTGTGTATTTGACGAGATCATTCCTACTCTTGATCTTCCCAAAGAGGAGCTTCTCAGCTATGCTAACAGCGTTCTTGAAAGATTCGGCAACCCCTATATCAAGCATTATCTTTCTTCCATCGCTCTCAACTCGGTTTCCAAGTTCAAGGTAAGAGTTCTTCCCTCTATTCTTGAATATATCAAGAGATACAACAAGATGCCGACAACACTTCTCTTCTCCTTCGCAAAGCTTATCGAGTTCTACAAGACCGATATGACAAACGATGCAGCTGACGTTATTGATTTTATGAAAAATAACGATACCGCTGCAATTCTTGCAAATGCATCTCTTTGGGGCGAGGATCTTTCATACCTTACCGCAGAGGTTGACAAATACATAAAGTAATATTTGGAGATAAAAAATGATAATCAACAGACTTGACAACGTTGACATAAATCTCTCCGACGGTCACAAATACGCACTTTGCGATATTAAAGCCGGAGAAAACATTATTAAGTACGGCAATCCCATAGGTCACGCTACCTGCGACATCAAGGCGGGTGAGCACGTACATACCCACAACGTAAAGACTAATCTTTCCGGAAATCTTGAATACTCTTACGACCCGAAGTTTTACGATATTCCCGAAGAGGATAAATCCCGTACCTTTATGGGCTACGTTCGTAAAAACGGTGACGTTGGTATAAGAAACGAAATCTGGATTGTAAACACCGTTGGTTGCGTTAACAAGGTTGCCGAGCAGCTTTCAAAGCTTACCGGAGCGCGTTGCTTCTCTCATCCCTTCGGCTGCTCTCAGCTTGGCGATGACCAGACTACAACCCAGCTCATCTTACGCGGTATGGTAAATCATCCTAACGCAGCAGGCGTTCTCGTTCTCGGTCTCGGCTGTGAAAACAACAATATCGACGTTTTCAAAAAGGTGCTTGGCGAATGGGATGACGAGAGAGTTAAATTCCTTAATACTCAGGACTTTGATGATGATATTGCCGAGGGTGTAAGACTTATAAACGAGCTTAAGGAATATGCTGCTCAGTTTAAGAGAGAGCCTGTTTCGGTTTCCAAGCTTCGTCTTGGCTTAAAGTGCGGCGGCTCTGACGGATATTCCGGAATTACCGCCAATCCTCTTGTAGGCAGACTTTCCGACAAGGTTATTGCTATGGGCGGAAGCTGCGTTCTTACCGAAGTTCCCGAAATGTTCGGCGCGGAGCATCTTCTTATGCAGAGATGCGAGTCGGAAGAGGTCTTTGAAAAGACCGTTAAGCTCATTAACGATTTCAAGGATTATTACGCAAGACACAATCAGGTTATATACGAAAACCCCTCCCCCGGAAACAAGAAGGGTGGAATTACAACTCTTGAAGAAAAGTCACTCGGCTGCGTACAGAAGGGCGGTCTTTCCAAGGTTGTTGACGTGCTTGACTACGGTGACAGACTGACAAAGAACGGTCTTTCTCTGCTGAACGGCCCCGGAAACGATATAGTTGCAATTACCAATCTTATGGCGGCAGGAGTACATATCATACTCTTCACCACCGGCAGAGGTACTCCCGTTGGCTCGGCTGTTCCTACTGTTAAGATTGCAACAAATCATTCTCTTGCGGAAAGAAAAACCGGCTGGATCGACTTTGACGCCTCTCCCTGCCTTGAGGGAAAGGCTCTTACAGACGAGCTATTTGATTACATAATCGAGGTTGCCGAGGGTAAAGAAACACAGAACGAGGCGCACGATTACAGAGAAATTTCAATATTTAAGGACGGTGTAACACTATGAGTTTCATTAATGATAACTTTATGCTCAAAAACGAGCCTGCAAAGAAGCTTTACCAGATGGTAAAAGACCTTCCTATTATAGACTATCACTGCCACCTTCAGCCGAAGCAGATTGCCGAGAACTATCAGTTCAAGAACGCATTCGACCTCTTCCTTGGCGGAGACCACTACAAGTGGCGTCAGATGCGCTCTAACGGCATTGATGAAAAGTTCGTTACAGGCGACGGCGACGAGTTTGAAAAGTTTGTTTGCTTTGCAAGAACTCTTGAAAAGCTTATCGGCAACCCTCTCTACCACTGGACACACCTTGAGCTTAAGAGATATTTTGATATTGACGAGCCTCTTTGCGAGGAGTCGGCAAAGAGAATCTGGGACAAGTGCAACGAGTGCCTTGCAAAGCCCGAATTCAGAGCGCAGGAGCTTATCAAGAGATCTAACGTTGAGATAATCTGCACCACAGACGATCCTATTGACACACTTGAATACCACAAGCAGCTTCAGGGCTTCTCTACTAAGATTCTTCCTACATTCCGTCCCGACAAGGCTGTTGAGATTGGCAAGGAGACCTTCATTCCCTATATTGAAGCGGCAGGCTGCAAGACCTACGAGGAGCTTGTTGCTTGGATAAAGTCGAGAATTGCATTCTTTAACGAAATGGGATGCCGTCTTTCTGACCACGCTCTTGAATACGTTCCCTTCGGCACAGGAGATGCCAAGGCTGCCTTTGACAAGAGAATGGCAGGCGGTACTCTTACCAAGTGCGAGATAGACTCATTCAAGTGCGCACTTCTTAAGGTTTGCGCTGAGGAATATACAAAGCTTGGTTGGACTATGCAGCTTCACATTGGCGCTCTCCGTAACAACAACGGCAGAATGTACAAAAAGCTTGGTCCTGACACAGGTTACGACTCAATAAACGACCTTTGTATCGCAGAAGATCTTGGCGCGTTTATGAACCTGCTTGAAGAAGCTGAGGTTCTTCCCAGAACTATTCTTTATACTCTTAATCCCAAGGATAACTATGTTCTCGGCACAATGCTGGGCTGCTTCCAGGACGCTACCGTTCCCGGCAAGATTCAGTTCGGCTCGGGCTGGTGGTTCAACGACCAGAGAGACGGAATGGAAGCTCAGATGCAGGCTCTTGCAAACCTCGGTATGCTTGCAAACTTCGTTGGAATGCTGACAGACAGCCGTTCCTTCGTTTCCTATCCCCGCCACGAGTATTTCAGACGAATTATGTGTAACCTTATCGGTAAGTGGGTTGACGAGGGCGAATATCCCGAAGATTACAAGGCTCTTGAAAAAATCGTAACCGGCATTGCATACTACAACGCTAAAAACTACTTCACGTTTTAACTTTTAAAAGCAAGGACACCGTCAAAAAAACGGTGTCCTTAAGGAATTTATGCCGAAAGGCTAACAAAATAACCAAGGAAAAAACGATGGCAAAAAATAAAATGAAGGTCAACCTATCAGCGATTGGTAATTACCCAAAGAAAAATCCCGTCAAATGTGCTATTGTAGCATTGTTTTTGCTACTTGCGCTTGTTGGACTTATACTCTCAAACAGCGTAAAAATCAATTATAGCCTTTCGGACTATCTTAATGAAAAAACAGAGACCAGCATTGCTCTCGATATTATGACCGAAGAATTCGGCATGACGGGAAACGTGCAAGTTATGCTCACGGGGATAGACAAATCGACGGCAAATGCTGTAAAGACGGATCTTTCCGCAATTGAGGGTGTTCTTAACGTAAGCTTTGATGCATATAACCCGTCAAGCTACAAAGAGGACACAAAATCAGCTCTGTTTACGATTTTGATTGACGGAGAAGATCATTCGGATACGGCTAAGGCAGTTATTGAAGAAATAAAAACCACCCTCGGTGACAAATACGGTACTATCGAGCTTGGTGGCTCTACAATAGAATACAACGCTCTCAGAGAGAACACCTCGGGAGAGATGGGACTTATTATAGTTCTGTCTATCGCTATGGCTGCTCTGCTATTGCTTATAACGGCATCATCATGGTTAGAGCCTGTTATTCTTCTTGCTTGCTCGGGTATAGCTATTGCTATCAATATGGGACTTAACGTCTTTCTTGGCGAAATCTCGTACATAACGAAATCTGTTTCGTCAATACTTCAGCTGGCGCTTTCGGTAGATTACAGTATAATTCTTCTTCACACCTACCGTGACGAAAAAAAGATCCAGCCTGACAACACCACCGCTATGCGAAATGCGGTAAAGGCGATTCTTAATCCCGTTTCTGCCAGTGCGCTCACTACCATCGCAGGTCTTGTGGCACTTCTCTTTATGTCATTCACCATCGGATTTGACATTGGTATAGTGCTTATTAAGGGCATTGTGGTTTCTGCCATCACCGCTATGATCTTCCTGCCGGTAGTCGTGCTTATGCTCGACGGACTTATCAAGAAAACCGCAAAGCGTCCCTTTGTTCCAAAGGGTGAGTTTTTCTCGAACTTTGCAACCAAATTCGGAAAATACGTTGCTCCCGTTGTAGCAGTATTTATAATTTTGGGAGCAACACTTCAATCATTTAACGGCTACGGCTTCACCGACAGTATAGGTTCAAACAAGAAAATTGAAGAAACCTTCGGCAGAAGCGATACCGTTGTCGTTGTTTACCCCAACTCGATCAACACAAACGGACTTCAGGGTGAACAAGATGATTACAGAAAGGAAATGCTTCTTAAAGAAGCTTTGGATAAATACACAAACGGAAATGGCGAAAATCCAATTTCAAGCTACACAGCTTACGCTACAACCGTAAGAGAGCTTTACGATGTTGACAAAGCAATCAAAACTCTCGGACTTGCTGAAAGCGACGTTAAGATGCTGTTCGCAATGTACAACATCTATAAGGACGACTCTTCCCTTCAGCTTACTCCTTACGAATTTATCCGATACACGAACACTCTTATAAATTCTAACGATCCCGACGTATTGAATCTTATTGACGATGGAACGAAAAAGACGATAGCCTTGCTTAACTCGGTTGCAGACCTTTCGACTCAAAGCTATACGGCAACCGAACTTGTAGCAAAGTTAAACGCTATAAGTGCTGAAAGCGGTATTTCGGAATTTGCTATCAAGCAAATGTACGGACTCTATTTCTACGACAGTATTTCAGACAGCGACAAAACAATAAATACTCACGCACTTTGTACTTACCTGTCAGCCAACGTTAACAATATTCAATTGGGCAATATCACTATCCCTCCGAATTTGTTAGATTTTGCTTTCAAACAAATTAAAGACAATTCATCACCGACAGAGTCGCTGACTTATACTCAATTTTTCAATCAAAAGATAGGAACTATAGGTAGCATCGGCGATAGAATCACTCCTGAACTTACACAACAGTTATACATTATGTATCTTATCAATGCAGACGTTTCTGTTGGAGATAAAAAACTCAGCGAGTGTACCATAAACGGTAAAGAATTCGTTAATTACGTCCTTGCTAAAAAGGAAACAAACAAAACAATCAGCCAACAGCTGACTGCCAACGTTCTTGCACAGCTTAACGACCTTGTTACAACCTCGAATTGCCTTAGCGAAACGACGGCGTTAGGCTTTGAAGAAATGACAGCTCGTATGAACAAGCTCAAAGAAGAAGTTCAGAGTATGTCCACAACAACCAAGCTTCACAAGAACAAAATTTCAGGAGTTTATATAAAATACGGAGCAGAATACGAAACCGGAGCTTCGATGAAGCCTATGCAGGCTATTGATCTTGTTAGCTTTATCAAGATCAATATGTATTCAAATCCTCTTCTTGCAGGCAAGATGACCGAAGAGCATTTTGCAAAAATCGTCGATGCCGAAAACATGATGGTGAATGCCAGAGAGCTCTTTATCTCAAACACCTACTCCAGAATTCTTGTCAGTGCAAAGATTCCCGCCGAAGGACCTGAAATGGTTGAGTTCATAGATTATCTTCTTCATAATACACAAGAAATTTTCGGTGAGGACGCCCATATTACCGGTAAGGTTGTTTCTACCTACGATCTTCAGGCGGCATTCAAAATTGACAATCTTATAATAACGCTGTTTACAATTATCTCGATATTACTTGTAATCCTTGTTATTTTTAAGTCGGCTTCCCTTCCCGTCATTCTGGTTCTTGTAATTCAGGGATCGGTTTGGATCTCTCTTTCCTTCTGTCTTATCGGAGGAAATCTCATATTCTTTATGAGTTATATAGTAACCACTTGCATTCTTATGGGTGCAACGGTTGACTACGGAATCCTAATGTCCAACAATTATCTGGTTTACAGAAAAAATACGGACAAAAAAGAAGCTCTTCGACGCGCCGTAGATTCGGCTATGCCTACCGTTTTCACCTCCGGTCTTATACTTGTAATTTGCGGATTTGTAATTTCGCTCATTTCCAGCCAAAACTCTATTGCCAGCGTTGGTACGCTTCTTGCTCAAGGAACGCTTGTTTCCATAGTAATGATTACTCTGGGACTTCCGTCAATTCTGTTTATCCTTGACAAGTACATTCTGAAATTCACAATGAATGATAGTCAGAAGGCGGCTTGCAGGGCTAAATTTGATCAATGGCTTCTTAAGTTCAAAGCAACAAAATTTGGTGGCACGGTATTTAAGGTCCTCTACAAAATCAACGACGTTTTATCAATTCCATTCAAAAAAATAATTGAAGAGAAGCGAAAGAAACAGCTTATTGCAGAAAGACTTAGGCGTGCAAAAGAAAAACGCGCTTTAACCCTTGAGGCAAAGAGAAGAAAAAAAGCGGAAGCTGAGGCTATGAATCCCCCGAAGCCAACGCAAAGAAAAACTGCAAGAAGTATAATCAAAGCTATGTCCGATTCCGCGGATAATGCTAAGACAAAAAGCACAACTGCTACTGCTTTGAACGCTGAACCTGAACAAAACGGTACAGACGATCAAAAAGCAGACAAACCTTAAACCTAAAAAAAGCGCTTACGAGAAACGGTTATCGTCTATCGTAAGCGTTTTTCTTATTCAATTATGAAGAACTTGCACTCGTTTGCCATAAAGCTCAAAGTAATCGCTTCACCGTCAAAGATATGCTTCTCGCCGGTGTAAACCTCTGTAAGAGTGCATTTTCTTGGCAGAATTATTTCGTGACTACCGCCCTTATGGTCAAAAACAGCGAGCATACTGCTATTTGCATAGGTTGGGAGACCGTCTGTCTGGTAAAGGAACACACCTGCCTTTTTCGCAATCACGCGAAGGAAGCAAGAAGGAAGTGTTCCTCTAAAGGACCAAATATCGAAACCACCCTCTCTTTTTGACATAACCATTCTCTCACTACCCGAAAGAAGGTCGGAGGCAACCGTTTCATATTTGCCCGAAACAGCTTTCATAACAGGCTTTATCTCACCGTACTTTTTACCTGCGTAAAGCTTCTTTGCTCCGGTGTCATTATATTCCTCAAAAATCACAGAATAGCCGTCGGGAGTAGAGTCGGGCTCGGTCATAATGCCGGTAAAATCAGCGCCCGCTTCAAAGGAAAAACCGTCTTCGGTTATACAACCCGAAGCTCCCATAAATATAAAGGAAGCTTTTTTTCGAAGTTCCTTTATTACAGCTCTTATCTTTTCAGATGGAGCGTAGCAGGTAGGAACAATATAGAGCTTATATTTATCTTTCGGAAAATTATCCAAAAGAATATCGTCTACGGTATAGTAATCAACCGGAGCGCCTATTCTTCCAAGCTCGGTTATTTGGGCTTGTATTTGCTCCTGCTTTATAAGAGAGCCTTTATTTATGTAAATCGTTCCTCTGGGGTCGGCAAGAAAGGCTATTTCGGAATTGTATTCGGTATTACACTTACAGAGCTTTCCATACGCAAGTCTAACCTTTTTCAGCTCGTCACGTATTTCTTCGTCGGGATACCAGCTTCCGTACATATCAAAGAACCAGAAGCCTGCGCCCTTGGACATTGAAAGGGCGGTTTCTCGCCTTATATAATGTATAGTTTCCTCTATGGAATCGTGTCTTACGTGTGAGCCGTCAAGCTGAAGAGCCTGAGCTAACGGATCGGAATTTGCAGGAAAAGCAGTATTGTCAATTGAGGTGATCATCAACTTTCCGTTTGCTCTGACAGAATCCATAGCCGACTGGGATGCGCTGACGTTATCGAGTCTTCTGTGAAAATAGGATGCAGGGCAAACTATGATATCTATATCGGTAATCTTCATAATGTCGGCAACAGAGGAATGTCCCGACATGGGATGTTCGCCTATAAGTGCGTAGCCTGCGGGAGCGCCTACGAGGAGTCTGCCGTCGGTGTATTCCTTAACGAATCTTGCAAAATGAGCAAGAGCGTTGTTCATTATTTCGTTGGTAAAATGGCAAAAATCTATCTCGTTTTTCAACTTGTTCGGCTCACGGAAATTACCGAAGGAGGTTTTTTCAATATCGGCCTCGGTGGGAATTTTCGCTTTCGGATCGCCAACGTATTTTCTGAACGCCTCGTCGCGGAGAGCCGACGCGGGAAGATCGTTTGCCTTATTATGCCACTCGCAAGTGCCGCCTGCGGAAAGGAAGATGCAAAAGACCTTTTCGGGATATTCCCTCTCAAGAAAATCTATGGTATCGACAAGCATTCTCTCGGCGCATTTTATCCAAGGTTCATAGAAGCAGACCGAGCTGAAATAGATAAAGGAATTTAGACACTCGGGGTGGTCGCGAAGAAACCAATCGCGTGTATCGAGCATAAGATTTATGGCAAGATATGTATCGGGAGCGGCGTTTATAAACTGGTCTATCTGCCGTCTTAAAATATCGAAATCATATTTTCCCTCGCCTATCCAGTATTCACCAAAAGCGGAATACGGAATGCCAAAACGATTTTTAATACCGCTTGGTAAAAGAGTCATTATCGGGAAGCCGCGATCGTTAAATGCTGCGAGATTATCTTCATTCGGTCGCCAAGAACGGTACGCAGTAAAGGGGATTTGTTTGCCGTTTATTTCAACGAGCCTATGCCCCCTAACGTCAACAAGTCTTGCTTTCATAATCGTCTCCGTTATGCTTTTTCTTCATTTTAACACATATTTATCTTATGAGTCAAGTGGAGCTAACAACATTTTTCTAACCTAATTGTAGAGTGCAACGCCACACTAAACAAGCGGGCGAAGCTATGCTTCTGCCTCGGTTTTTGTTCGATGTTTTAATTTTTGTTGTATTTTTGCAAAATCATCTCAGCTATCATAGCACCGTCTCTTGCAGAGGAGATTATACCGCCTGAATAACCTGCTCCCTCACCGCAGGGATACAGTCCCTCCAAAGCAAAGGCTTCGCCATTTTCTTTTCTCAAAACCTTTATGGGAGAAGTGGTTCGTGTTTCAGGCCCGGTAACCGCAGCTCCCGGGTAATAAAATCCCGGCATCCATTCATCAAAATCATTTATAGATTCACGAAGCGACGAAGTGATGTAATCGGGTAAATATTCGTTACAACTATATTTTTCTACTCCGATAGGATAGCTTGGCTTTACGTCAAAATCGCACTTTTCTCCGTTTTTCAACGAACAGAGAGTTTGTGCAGGTGCTTTATAGGAATCACTTAACGAGAATGCCGCCTTTTCGATTTTTCGCTGAAGCTCTATACCTGCAAGGGGGTGCGAAGAGCCGAAATCATCGGGTGTTACCGAGACGAGAAATGCGGCGTTTGAATTTTCACCGTCACGCATATATTCGCTCATTCCGTTTGTAACTATGCCCTTTTCTTCGTTTGTAGCGGCTACAACGCTGCCGCCCGGACACATACAAAAGCTATAAACGCTTCTACCGGATTTCAGATGAGTAACAAGGTGATAGGAAGCCGTTTCAAGCTCCTTTGGATAATTTTTACCGTACACCAACTCGTTTATATACTCTCTCGGATGTTCAAGACGAACTCCGATACCAAATCCGCGAGGCTCAAGAGCTGCTCCTTTTTCCAACAGAAGCTCAAAAACGTCTCTTGCACTATGACCTGCCGCAAGAACGAGGCTTTCACATTCGTATTCTTCTATTCCCTCTGCCGACCGGCATATAACGCCGCAAATCTTTCCGTCTTTTTGCAGTATGTCCGTAAGCTTTGTGCCAAATTTGACCTCACCGCCAAGAGAAATGATTTTTTCACGTATTGTTTTCACAATGCCCGAGAGCTTGTCCGTACCGACGTGGGCGGTGGAGGAATACAAAATATCTTCAGAAGCACCTGCCGAGACGAACTCGCAAAGAATCTTCATTTTGTACTTGTCCATTGAGCCGACCTTAAGCTTACCGTCGGAATAAGTACCTGCGCCGCCTTCGCCAAACTGCACGTTACACTCGGTATCAAGAATTCCCAAGGTATTAAAAGCATCGACCTTTTTCTTACGGCTGTCAACGTCGAGTCCACGTTCTAAAAGTAAGGGTTTTGCGCCGCCTTCCGCAAGAATCAAGGCTGCAAAGAGTCCTGCAGGGCCTGCTCCTACAACAATAGGACGCATACTACCCTTATAGACGGGCAAATTCAAAGAAAAATCGGGATAGCTTGTAACCTTTTTCTTCATTTTAAGAAGTCCCGCTTCCCTCTCGGGTGAAAATTCAAGACCTACGGCAGCATCATAATGAATCTTTCCTTTATCCGAAAGATTCAAGCTTCGCTTTAAAAGGCGGACTTCTTTGATTTCCGAGCGTTCTACCGGTAAAAGCTCTAAAGTTGCTATATATATATCCTCTTTGGTATAATCTATCGGTAATTTTATGCTGATTTTAACCATAAGCGCCGCCTTTCTTCGTTTTATATATATTTTAGCATATAAACTTATTTTTTTCAAGCGAAAAACAATAGTATGTACATTTTCTCATATATGCCGCTTTTTTTAGCATATTTTAGCTTTTTAAGGATAAAAAACTTGACAAATCCACCTGGCGGAGTATAATATTATATAATAAAAAATATTTAGGAGAAAAAACCGTGATTAATGAAAGAATGAGAGAACTCGGCGCACGCCGTTCTGTTATAAGAGAGCTTTTTGAATATGGAAAAAAGAGAAAGGCTGAGATAGGCGCGGAAAACGTATATGATTTTTCCCTTGGTAACCCCAGCGTTCCTGCCCCCGACTCTGTTAACGAAAATCTTGTAAAGCTTATAGGAAACGAAAGCTCTATTCTGCTTCACGGCTACACCTCGGCTCAGGGCGATGCAGGTGTACGAGGGGCTATTGCCGATTATATAAACGATACCCAGGGAGAAACTGTCAATGCAGATTGCCTTTATATGACAGTCGGAGCAGCTGCGGCTCTTACCATTTCCCTTACCGCGCTTACAAATCCCGGTGACGAGGTTATCGTTCCCGCACCCTATTTCCCCGAATATAAGGTATTTATCGAAAGATGCGGAGCTGTTATAAAAGAAGTCAGATGCGATGCGGATTTCCAGCTTGATATATCTGCAATTGAAAATGCAATAAACGAAAAAACCGCAGCAATAATTATAAATTCGCCTAACAACCCCACCGGCGCGGTATTTACCGAGGAGAATATCAAAGCTCTCTGTTCGCTTCTTAAAAAGAAAGAAGCAGAGTTCGGCAAGACCATATATATTATTGCAGACGAGCCATACCGTGAGCTTGTTTACGACGGTGTAAAAGTTCCCTACCTCACTAAATATTACGACGACACAATTGTTTGCTACTCTTACAGCAAGTCCCTTTCACTCCCCGGCGAGAGAATAGGCTACGTGCTTGTTTGTCCCAGATGCAACGATTTCATTTCTGTTTACCAGGCGGTTTGCGGCGCGGGACGAGCTCTTGGATTTGTTTGTGCTCCGAGCCTTCTTCAAAAGCTTCTGCCTCTTTGTCTTGGCGAGGTTTCCGACGTTTCCATATACGACAGAAACAGAAAGCTTCTTATAGACACATTTACAAAATACGGACTTGAAACGGTAAAGCCTGACGGAGCGTTTTATCTCTTCATAAAGTCGCCAAGCGGTGACGCTACTGAATTTTGCGAGAGAGCTAAAAAATACGAAATTCTTATTGTTCCAAGCGATGATTTCGGCGCTCCCGGCTATGCAAGACTTGCATACTGCGTAAAGACAGAGGAAATAGAAAGAGCGCTTCCCGCATTCCGTGCTCTTGCAGAATCCTATAAATAATCGAGAAAATAAAATGGATAAAGAAAAAGCAAAAGAAAGCTCGCTTGATACTGCGAGAAAAAAGATAAACGAAATTGACGAAAAGATGGCAAAGCTTTTTGTCGAGCGTATGAAGGCTGCCGAAATGGTTGCCGATTACAAAATGGCTCGCGGTCTTGCTATTTATGACGCGGCAAGGGAAGACGAGGTCGTTTCCAGAAATTCTCTCTTCATCGAAGACGAGGTAATACGCGAGTATTACGTTAACTTCCTTCGAAGCAATATGGCAGTATCCCGATTATACCAAAGTAGAATTATGTCGGGGTTGAAGATTGCCTACTGCGGCACAGAAGGCGCTTTTGCCCATATTGCCGCATCAAAGCTCTACCCTACTGCCGAAAAGGTAGCTTTCGGTGACTTCAAGAGCGCATATCAAGCTGTTGAAAAAGGCGAGTGCGACCTTGCGGTGCTTCCGGTTGAAAACAGCTACAACGGTGAGGTTGGTCAGGTTACCGACCTTATGTTCTCCGGAACGCTGTACGTTAACCGCATAATGGAACTTGCCGTTACTCACGACCTGCTTGCGCTAAAGGGCGCTGACCCTGCGGGTATAAAGAAGGTTATAAGCCACCCCCAAGCACTTGCGCAATGCGCAAAATATATAAAGCAGCATTCCTACTCCGAGCAGGAGTTTTCAAACACCGCCCTTGCGGCAAAGTATATTTCAGAGCTTAACGACCCAACGGTTGCGGCAATTGCCAGTCGAGAGGCAGCAGAGCTTTTCGGACTTGAGGTTGTTGACCACGATATAAACACTTCAAGAGGAAATACAACGAGATTTGCGGTATTTTCAAGAGTTGCAAACAAGCGTGTTGCAAACGAGTCGGGCGTTCACTCTATTCTACTATTTACCGTTCGTAACGAAGCAGGAGCTTTGGCAAAGGCTATTGACGTTATCGGCGCTCACGGCTTTAATATGCGTACTCTTCGAAGCCGTCCTATGAAGGAGCTGCTTTGGGAATATTATTTCTACGTTGAGGCTGAGGGCAACATACAAACCGAGAACGGTCTTACTATGATGGAAGAGCTTGGAGAATTTTGCGACAAGCTGAAATTTGCCGGCACTTACATAAAAAACTGATTATAGGAACAATCTATGACGAAACTTCATCTTGACCTCGGCAAGCGAGGCTATGATATAACCGTCGGGCGTTCTCTTCTCGCCCGTGCGGGCGAATTCTTTAACCTTTCAAGAAAGGTATTTATAGTTACCGATTCGGGTGTACCGAAAGAGTATGCCGAAACGGTTGCAAAATCCGCTAAAGAGTACCGCATCGTTACAGTACCTATGGGCGAGGGTTCAAAAAGTCCCGAAGTGTTTACCGAATTGCTTCTTAAAATGGTTGAGTTCGGTATGACTCGTACCGACTGTTTGGTTGCGGTTGGCGGTGGTGTTGTAGGTGATCTTGCAGGATTCGTTTCGGCATCTTATATGCGTGGAATTGACTTTTACAATATTCCTACTACCCTGCTTTCCCAGGTTGACTCTTCTATCGGCGGAAAGACCGCAATAAACCTTGGCGGTGTTAAAAACATTGTAGGTACGTTCCACCAGCCGAAAGGCGTTCTTATCGACCTTGATACTCTAAAAACTCTGCCGAAAAGACAGATTTCGGGTGGAATGGCAGAGATTATTAAAATGGCGCTTACCTCTGACAAGGAGCTATTCAGCTTCCTTGAAGAAAAGGAGATAAACGACGATACTATCGAACAGGTTGTCGTATCTTCTTTGAAGATAAAAAAGTACGTTGTTGAAAACGACGAGCGAGAATCGGGAATAAGGAAAATCCTTAACTTCGGTCATACACTCGGTCACGCTATCGAGGCCGAGGAGGAGATGCGAGGCTTTTATCACGGTGAATGCGTTGCTTTAGGTATGCTTGCGGTAATTTCCGATACGGCAAAGCCGAGACTCCTTTCCGTTTTGACAAAGGCGGGGCTTCCTACCGAATACAAGGGTAATCTTGACCACGCGCTTTCTTTTATCTCCCACGATAAAAAATGCGACGGCGAACAGATTTCGGTAATATTTGTGGACACTCCCGGCTCTTACAGAATAGAAAAAATGACTGTTGAGGATTTTTGTATTCTTGCAAAATCCAAAATTTAACTTAAAGGAAAAAGGCATGAAAAACACTTTTGGAAATTCGCTTACAGTTACGCTGTTTGGCGAAAGTCACGGTGAATATATCGGCGCGGTTCTTGACGGACTTGCTCCCGGAATAAAGATTGATAGGGACTATATAAGCGAAAGACTAAACGAACGCAGACCCGAAGGCAAAATTTCCACACCGAGGATTGAAAAAGACGAATATATTATAGCTTCGGGCGAGTTTTTAGGATATACGACCGGCACTCCTCTTACTATACTTATTCCAAACGAGAACAAGGTAAGCAAGGATTATTCAGCCTTAAAGGACACTCCACGTCCCTCTCATGCAGATTACACTGCTGAATGTAAATATCACGGCTTTCAGGATTACAGAGGCGGCGGCCACTTTTCCGGAAGAGTCACAGCGGCACTTGTTGCGGCAGGCGCTATTGTACGCTCGGCGCTTCTTGAAAAGGGTATAAAAATCGGAAGTCATATTATTGAGCTTCACGGAGTAGCTGACAGACGATTTGAGGATTTTGAAAAAGAGATTGATTCTCTCGTAGGAAAAACATTCCCTACCCTTAATCTGTCTGCGGAAGAAAATATGCGTCGTGAAATCGAAAAGGCTGCGGCTGCAAAGGACAGTGTCGGCGGTATTCTCGAAACTGCCGTTATAGGTATTCCCGCAGGTGTTGGCGAACCTTGGTTTGATACTGTTGAGGGTATGATTTCTCATGCGATTTTCTCTGTCCCTGCGGTAAAGGGAATTGAGTTTGGCGCAGGATTTGCCTTTGCGGATATGCTTGGAAGCGAAGCAAACGATGCATTCTACGTAAAAGACGGAAAGGTAATTACAGAAACAAACAACAACGGCGGTATAAACGGAGGTATTACCAACGGTATGCCTATTGTGTTTACTACTGCAGTTAAGCCCACGCCGTCTATCTTTAAAATGCAAAACACAGTAAGCCTTGAAAAAATGTGCAATACA
>JAZTXO010000097.1:0-17231 GCA_045636445.1 Eubacteriales bacterium
AGCTTCAGCCTGAACGCCTCTGTGTGCGGTAAGGAACACGGGGTCCTCCTCGGAGCCGATTCCGTTTTCAGAAAGAGAAATTACCTCTTGGGGCAGGCTGAAAAGGGAAGCGATGTGAATAAAGGGAAGAAATGTGTTGAAGAAAATGGGAACAAGTATAAGTGAAATAAATTTGTTAAGTATTGCTGTCATGGGAACTTTCCTCCGAAAAATTTTATGGGTATATTGTACTACAAACGCTGCTTTCTGTCAAATGTAATCTTTTTTAATAAATTTCAATATGTCAATTGACTTATGGGGAATGATGTGATAAACTATAAAAAAACGTTTCGGAGGATATATAATATGAAAATTCAGACAATTGAAACAAAGAATCTCTGTGAAAGCGCTAAGAACGGCGGCTGCGGCGAATGCCAGACATCCTGCCAGTCAGCTTGCAAGACCAGCTGCGGTATTGCAAATCAGCAGTGCGAGAGCAAGGAAAGCAAATAATTTGCCTATAAGAGTGCCGCCTTTTTTGGCGGCATTTTTAGTTTATTTAAATTAAAAAGGAAACGGATTACATAAAATGGTACATCAATACAAGCTTCACGGTTATAATATAGTGCTTGACACTTGTTCGGGCGGTGTTCATCTCGTTGACGAGGTGGCTTACGATATTATCGAAATGTTCATGGAAAAGAGCCGCGCTGAAATAGTTGAGATTCTCAATAAAAAATATGAAGCGAGAGAAGATATAGCTCTTTCGGATATTGAGGAATGCTACGAGCAGGTTTTGTCTCTTAAAAATGCGGGAAAGCTCTTTACTCCCGACACCTTTGAGCCTATGGCCGGAAAGCTTAAGGCAAAAACATCGGGGGTTGTCAAGGCTCTTTGTCTGCATATTGCTCACACTTGTAATCTTAACTGCTCCTACTGCTTTGCAAGTCAGGGTAAATACCACGGTGAGAGAGCCGTTATGAGCTTTGAGGTAGGCAAGCGCGCGCTTGATTTCCTTGTTGAAAATTCGGGCAGCCGTCATAACCTTGAGGTTGACTTCTTCGGCGGTGAGCCGCTTCTCAATTTCCAGGTTGTTAAGGACCTTGTTGCTTATGCCAGAAGTATTGAAAAGCAGCATAATAAAAACTTCCGCTTTACTCTTACAACAAACGGTGTGCTTATCGACGATGACGTTATAGACTTCGCTAACAAGGAATGCGCAAACGTTGTTTTAAGCCTTGACGGAAGAAAGGAAATCCACGACAGATTCCGAGTAGATTATTCCGGCAAGGGTTCTTTTGATGCTATCGTGCCCAAGTTCCAAAAGCTTGTTGAAGCCCGCGGCGGCAAGAATTATTATATGCGTGGTACTTTTACCCACGCAAACCCCGATTTCCTTGAAGATATAAAGGTTATGCTCGACCTTGGCTTTAACGAGCTTTCTATGGAGCCTGTGGTTTGCGCCCCGGGCGATCCTGCAGAGCTTACTCCTTCGGATATGGAGATCGTAAAGGATCAGTACGAAAAGCTGGCTGAACTTATGCTCGAAAAGAAGAAAGAAGGAAAGCCTTTTACCTTCTACCACTATATGATAGACCTTACCGGCGGCCCTTGCATCTATAAGCGTATTTCCGGCTGCGGCTCGGGTACTGAATATATGGCGGTAACTCCTTGGGGCGACCTTTATCCCTGCCACCAGTTCGTTGGCGAGGAGAAATATAAGCTCGGTAACGTTTTTGACGGTGTGGATAATCTTGAAGCTCAAGATGAATTTGCTTCTTGTAACGTTTACGCAAGAGAGGAATGTCGCTCTTGTTGGGCAAGTCTTTACTGCTCGGGCGGCTGCGCTGCAAACGCTTTCCATTCTACCGGCTCTGTAAAGGGTGTTTACAAGGCAGGCTGCGAACTCTTTAAAAAGAGAATGGAATGTGCTATTATGCTTGCAATAGCAAATCAGCTTGATGATTAAAATGAACACTCCAATATGCGATTTTGTAAACAATTATTCCCATTCTTCTGCTATAAGAGCGCATATGCCAGGTCATAAAGGCGATGGAAGTATAGAAAAATACGACATAACCGAAATAACCGGCGCAGATTCGCTATATGAGGCATCGGGAATAATTTCAGAGAGCGAAAAGAACGCAGGTGAGATTTTCGGCGCAACAACCTTTTATTCTGCCGAAGGCTCGTCGCTTTCAATAAAGGCGATGCTTCACCTTGCTTGTTTGTATGCTAATGAAAAGGGCGGGAAGCCTTTGATTCTTGCCGCAAGAAACGTGCATAAGAGCTTTATTGGTGCGGCGGTGCTTTCCGATTTTGAAATCTGTTGGCTTTACGGCAAAAATTCGTCATATCTTGAATGTAAAATTTCTCCCGAAGAGCTTGAAGAGTATTTTGAAAAAACGGATAGACTTCCCACAGCTCTTTATCTTACAAGTCCAGATTATCTTGGAAATATTCAGGATATAAAGGAAATTTCCGAGGTTTGCCACCGATATGGCGTACTTTTGCTGGTAGATAACGCTCACGGAGCATATTTGAAGTTTTTGCCCAATTCACTTCATCCAATTGACTTGGGTGCTGACGTTGTTTGCGACTCGGCTCATAAAACTCTGCCTGTTTTGACCGGCGGGGCATATCTCCATATTTCAAAAAATGCGCCTATAATCTTTTGCGAACGTGCAAAAGAAGCACTTGCCCTTTTCGGTTCAACCAGCCCATCTTATTTGATATTAGCTTCGCTTGATAGATTGAATGCCAATCTGCCCGATTTTTCTTCCTTTAGCAAAAGCTGTAAAGAGCTGAAAAAGGCTATTTTGAGTCTTGGTTATACCCTTGTTGGCGACGAGGATTTGAAGATAACCGTAGATGCAAAAAAATACGGCTATTTTGGCTTTGAACTTGCCGAAATATTTGAAAACAAAGGGATTTTTACCGAGTTTTCCGACCCCGATTTCCTTGTGCTTATGCTCTCACCGAGCAATACCGATAGCAATCTTAAAAAGATACTTTCCGTTTTTAAATCTATTTCCAAAAGGGATAGCATAGAAGCGTCAGCTCCGCAGTTAGTGAAAGCAGAACGCCTACTCTCTCCCAGAGAAGCAGCCTTTTCTCTTTGTGACGAGCTTCCCGTAGAGCAAACCGTTGGAAAAACTCTTGCCGCCGTTACGGTAGGCTGTCCTCCCGCAGTACCGATTTTGGTTTCGGGCGAGGTAGTTGACAAAGAGGCTGTTGAAGTATTCAAATACTACGGTATAAGAACGATTAAAGTAGTAAAATAAAAAAAGTTCCCGATTTTTCGGGAACTTTTTTTGCTAAACAAAACTAAATATTTTTAATTAGATCGGTTTTAAATTTGCGCAAAAACGCTTATATTCTTTTTTATAGCCTTTCTCAAAATAGTGAAAAGGATTTGCCGGTGGGGTGGACTTGCAATCGCGTCAGAACGCCCACTCACCGTTTTCGAATATTTTTACTTCCTTTCCATCTCTGCAAACTGCGGTGATGTTCATATCAGCAGTGCCTATCATAAAGTCCTCGTGAACTATGGAGTCGTTGATTCCAAGCTCGTGAGCTTCCTTTTCGGTGTATTTGTCGTAATCCTTGAGAAGATTTGTAAATCCTCTTCCGAGAGCAAGGTGACAAGCGGCATTTTCATCAAAGAGGGTATTGTAGAAGAGAAGTCCCGACTCTCTTATGGGGGAAGAATAGGGAACAAGAGCGCATTCGCCAAGATATGCTGCTCCCTCGTCCATTGCGATAAGCTCGCGAAGCAGCGACTCGTTCTGTTCAGCTCCGACTTCAACTGCCTTTCCGCCCTCAAACTTAATCCAGAAGTTGTCAATAAGCTGACCGCCGTAGGAAAGAGGCTTTGAGGAATAAACTATACCGTCGGCATCGCCCTTTTTGGGTGAGGTGAAGATTTCCTCTGTGGGAATATTGGGGTTAAAGTAAACTCCTCGTCCCTGGGTTTCCTCACCGCCGCCAAGGAATACGCCCTCTTCGATAAGACCAACTCTGAAATCAGTGCCGTTAGATGCTTTGTATTTCAATTCCTTGATACCGAGAGAGTTAAGATATTCGTACTTTTTCTTAAGGTCGGCGTTATGCTCCTCCCACGCCTTTACGGGATCGTCGGTAACTCTTGAAGTGGAAAGAATAGCCTCCCAGAGCTTTTCAACAGCAACGCTTGCTCTTTCTCCGGGGAATATCTTCTTTGCCCATTCCTTGCCGGGAACTGCGGCAATACACCACTGATATTTGTTTTCCATTTTGTTACGGATAGGCTTTATGGTCTTTGAACGGGACGCCATAGCCTTTGCGTACTTTTTCTGGTTGATTCCAGCAAGTCCGTCGGGATCTTCGGACATAAGATAGATCTTGCAGGGAAGAACCTCTGCCTGATGCTCCCATTTTTCTATCTGCCACTTTTCAAGAGTGCCGAGTGTCTTTTCCTTGCAGTAGCGTACGTTAAGCTTGGTGAGAGGCTGGTATGCCCAATCAACAGACACCTTTGCAGCGCCTGCCTTGTAGCACTCTTCAACTACCATTTTAACAAATTCAGGCTGGTCAAGCTCTGCGTTGATAATAACCTCCTGACCTTTCTGCACGTTAGCACCTACTCTTGCAATAAGGTTTGCATATTTTCTGAGTCTTGTTTTGTTCATTCGTTTATCCTCTTTAAACATTAAATATTTTTAAGCAAATCTAAAATAAATTCGAATACTCTTACCGTCGAGGAGATTGAAAGACGCTCGTCGGGAGTGTGTATATCGTAGGCATCGGGGCCCATTGAAATGCAGTCAAGTCCGGGAATTTTATCCGAGAAGAGTCCGCATTCAAGTCCTGCGTGAATGGTTATTACCTTGGCTTCCTTGCCGTACTTTTCAAGGTAAATTTTGCATATAGTATCTCTTAAATGAGAGTCTTTTTTGTAGTCCCAGCCGGGATAATCACCATGGCTTTTTGTAGAAGCTCCGAAGGAATGCGCAATGTTTTCGATTTTTTCCGAAAGCGCTTGTTTCTTTTCGTTCTTTGACGAACGAAGCGAGAATGAAAGCTCACATACACCGTCGCAAAGCTTCATAATTCCAAGGTTGAGGGAGGTTTCAACCTGACCTTCAACATCTTCGCTCATATTAATAATGCCCGAAGGAAGCTCATTTATAAGCGAAAGGATCTTTTGTGTATCGGTTTCGGTAATGGCTGCGTCTGCTTTTCCGCTTTTTATTATGGTGACGTTTTCCTGCTCCGCACCCTCGGGGAGAGCCTTTTTGATTTTGTCTGCCATAAGAGATAGCTCATCAATCGTCATAGAGCAAACAAAGTCCGCTTGAGCCATAGAGGGAATTGCGTTGTCGGCAATACCGCCATTTAAAGAAACGAGCTTTATAGAGTCGATTGCCGAGAGATATTCGGCAATTCTTTTTGACGCATTGGTACGGCATTTGTTAATATCAACACCGCTGTGACCGCCCTTTAGTCCGTCAATAAGGAGAGTAAATTTGTCTTCGCAAACCGCCTCACGCTTTACGGGCAGGGTAATATCAACTCTTCTTCCGCCTGCGCATCCTGCGGTAAATATACCCTCATCGTCGGAGTCTATATTGATTAAAATTTTTCCTTCAAGCACAGAGCAATCGAGAGCCGCAGCACCGATAAGACCGGTTTCCTCATCAGAGGTAAAGACCGCCTCGATTTTCGGATGGGGAATATCCTTTGAATCAAGAAGAGCCAGAGCGTAGGCTACCGCAATTCCGTCGTCAGCTCCGAGAGTTGTGCCGTCTGCGTGAAGAAAATCTCCGTCAACTATAAGCTTTACGCCATCCTTTTCCATCTGCGAGGTAGAGCCTGTGACAGATGCAAGAACCATATCGGTGTGTCCCTGAAGAATAACGGCAGGGCGGTTTTCATACCCCTCGGCAGCAGCCTTTTTTATAACTACGTTGTCGCTGTCGTCACGGTAATATTCGAGTCCTCTCGCCTTTGCAAATCCTACAAGGTAGTCTGCAATTCCTTTGGTATTACCAGAGCCTCTCGGAATTTTGGAAATTTCCTCGAATATATCAAATACTCTTTGAGCCGATAGGTTTTCGGTAAGCTTTATCATAATATGACCTCGCAAAAATCTTTTTCTTCTAATATTTTACAATAAATAAGATTATTTTTCAAGCATTAAGTTGACATTTTAGTATAAAAGATGTAAAATATATTCAACCTATGGATAAAAGGAGCCAAAATATATGAATAATTCAGGACTCTTCGAATTTATAAAAAAATCTCCCACCCCCTATCACGCGGTCGAAGAAATTAAACGCAGACTTCTTGAATGCGGATTTTCCGAAATTTCCGAGAAGGATTCCGCAGCATACGAGACCGATTCCGGCTTTGTTATTCGGGATTCCTCTATAATCGCATTTAAGGGTAATTCTCTTGATTCGGGATTTATGATATGCGCCTCTCATAACGATACTCCTACCTTTAAAGTAAAGGGAACTCGTTCGGGTGTGTATGCGAGTCTTTCTACCGAAACCTATGGCGGCTCTATATATTATTCGTGGCTCGACCGTCCCTTGTCGGTTGCGGGAAGAGTAGCCGTTGAAACGGCAGACGGAGTGGAGCTTCGCAACGTAAATATCGACCGTGATCTTCTTACGATACCCAGCGTTTCAATTCACATGAACCGTACGGTAAACGATGGTATTAAGCTGAATCCCGCAAAGGATATGCTTCCTCTTTATTCTTTGGATAGAGGGGCAAAGCTCGCAGAGCTTCTTGCGGACAAACTCGGCGTATCGGTTGAGGAGATTATCTCCGAGGATATTTTCCTTTATTCTCGTCAAGAACCTACGGTATTCGGTCAGAACGGAGAGTTTATTCTTTCCCCAAGACTTGATAACCTTGTTTCGGTTTATCTTTCCCTCGAAGCCTTTCTTGATGCCGAGCCGGGCGCTATAAGCGTTCTTGCCGTTTTCGATAACGAGGAAGTAGGCTCTTCAACAAAGCAGGGGGCTGCTTCAACCTTCCTTCACGATACTCTTTTCCGTATTGCAGGAGACTATGAAAAATATCTTTCAATGCTTCCCGACAGCTTCCTTGTAAGCGTTGACAATGCTCATGCGAAGCATCCGAACTATCCGGAGCTTTCGGATTCTGCCGATGCTCCCATACTCGGTGAGGGAATAGCAATAAAATATAACGCAAATCAAAGATATACTACCGATGCTCGCTCGGATGCGGTATTCCGTACAATTTGTAAAAGAGCAGGCGCAAAGGTGCAAAGCTTTTCTAACAGAGCAGATATGCCCGGCGGCTCGACTCTCGGTGGAATATCCTCAACTGCAGTCAGCATTTCCTCTGTTGATATAGGTATAGCTCAACTTGCGATGCATTCCTCCGCTGAAACCGTAGCCTCTGCCGACGTAGAATATATGAAGGAAGCACTTGAAGAATTCTACTCGACAAAAATTGTTACAGACAACACAAATATAAAGATTGTATAAATGAAAAAAGCCGAGTTTTGCAAACAATTGTGTGCAAAACTCGGCAAAATTATTGTATTTTACTCTTCAAGAAGTCTTTTTACGGAAGCAACTATAATATGAGCCGTACCCTCAATTCCGAGAGTGGAGGAGTTTACCGCCATATCGTAGTTATCGTATTTACCCCATTTGTTTCCGGTGTAGAAGTTGTAGTAAGAGGAACGACGCTTGTCGGTTTTGTTGATAACGTCGATTATCTGGGAGCTTTTAAGCTCGGGGTGTCTTGTTGAAACACGGGCGCATCTGTGTTCAAGGTCACCGTATACAAATATTCTGAAAAGATTTTCTTCGTTTCTTAAAACGTAGTCGGAGCAACGGCCGATAATAACACAGCTTTCCTTGGCAAATTCCTTGATAATATCCGACTGAAGAATAAAGAGCTTGTCGTTAAGAGGCATCTTATATCCAAAGTGCATAGTTGTGCCAAGCATATTTGAACCCATAGCAAGGGTATAAAGAAGGCTGTTTGTTGCGGATTCTTCAACGTTCTTAATAACGTCCTCGTTAAGATTACCGTTTGCTGCCGCGTTGGTGATTATTTCTTTATCGTAAATCGGAATTTCAAGCTCCTTTGCAACAAGCTCACCGATTTCTCTTCCGCCACTTCCGTACTGACGCGCAATAGTAATTATAATCTTTTTAGTCATAAAAATCTCCTTTGCCCAGATATTGCTGACATCATTATAGCAAAAAAAATGAAATTTGTAAATAGTTTTAGGAAAGTTTAACTAAAAAAACTTGAAAAAAATGCGTAAATATGGTAAAATAACCACTAACGTAAGCCGAAAAGGAGGATTTACAAGATGAAAATTGCAACTCCCGATATGATATCGAAGATTGATAAGTTTGCCATAGATAAGCTGAATATTCCCGCGGTAGAGCTTATGAGAAGGAGTGCCGAGGCGGTTTGCGATGCGGTTTACCGAGTGACAAACGAAAATGCTCTTGTAATTATTCTTGCGGGTAAAGGCAACAACGGCGGCGACGGCTATGCTGCGGCAAAAATTCTTTCAGACAGCAGAAGAGTTTTTGTATGCGACGTTTTTTCGGCAGGGCAACGCACCGAAGAAGGCAAATATTGGCTTGAAAACTGCTCCTCCGAGATAATTTGCGGCTTGGGAGATGAGCTTTTTGAGCTGATTAAAGGCTGCGACTGCGTAGTCGATGCGATTTTTGGCACAGGTATGACGGGTGAGATTCCCGAAGAGCTTCTTCCTCTTGCAAAAGCGGTTAATTCTTCGTCTGCCAAGGTGGTTGCGGTGGATCTGCCTCTTGGGGTAAACGCCTATGACGGCTCGGTTTGCGAAATATGTATAAAGGCTAATATTACTGTGGCTCTTTCTTATATGAAGCCCGGACTTCTTTCCTATCCCGCAAGGGATTTTGTGGGTGATTTAAGCCTTTGCGATCTGTCGCTGCCAAAAGATGTGTTAGAAGAAAATTTCGAATTTAAATATAGATATACCGACGAAAATGAAGCCCGACTTTTGCTTCCCGAAAGGGATAACAGAGGAAACAAGGGCAGCTTTGGCAGAGTTGGACTTGTTGTCGGAAGTGAAAAATATCTTGGTGCTGCCCATCTTTCTCTGGAAGCGGCACTTCGGGGCGGCGCGGGTTTGACCTACTTTATAGGTAAAGAGGAAATTATCCCCGAGCTTCGTATGAAATTCCCCGAAGCTATATATTCCGCGCCAAAAAGCTTTGTTGATATAGAAAAATCCCTTAAATGCCTTAATTCTTTGCTTATCGGCTGCGGCTCGGGGACTTCGGAGGAGCTTTACGGTTTTATAAAATACGCTTTGGAAAATTTCGACGGTCAGCTGGTAATCGATGCCGACGGATTAAATTCCATAGCCGAAATCGGCTCTCCCGAGATTCTTAAAAAAGCAAAAAGGCAACCGATAATAACTCCCCATCCTCTTGAATTATCAAGGCTTTCGGGTAAATCGGTTGCCGAAATCGAGAAATGCAGACTTGGATTTGCCAAGGCATTTTCACTCGAATATAACTGTATTCTTTTGCTTAAGGGAGCATCTACCCTTATCACCGACGGCGATAGAGTATATATAAACGGCAGTGGAAGCTCGGCTCTTGCCAAGGGCGGCTCGGGAGATGCCCTTTCGGGACTTATAGCATCACTTGCGGCATCGGGTAGCAATTCCCTTGATATAGCGGCGCTTGCCGCATATATTCACGGCAGGGCGGGGGATAGGCTTTCGGAGCAGCTTTCTCCTATTGGCGTTACTCCCTCCGACCTGCCTGTTGCAATGGCTCGTGAGCTTTCCTTACTTTACAAATAAACTATCTTGCTTTTTCCATTCTGTATAAATATTCAGCGGCGTTGGCTCTCGTTACCTTTTCGGCAGCCTTCGCCGCCTCTTCTTCTTCAAAGATACCAAGTGAGCACATAGCGTAAACACCGGTTCTTGCCCAGATGGGAATGTCCTCGTCGGTTGCGAAAACGCTTTCCTCGCCCTCGGAGTCCGCTCCTAGAATTGTAGCAAGAATCTTTGCCGCCTCGTATTTTGTTATAATCTCGTTAGGCGAGAAAACGAGTTTTCCCTCGGTGAAGTCTCCGTTGATAATTCCGACTCTCTGCGCCGTTGCAACATAGGGCTTTAGTGAAAGAGGAATATCTCCGTCATCGTCAAAATAGCTTGTGCTTACGGTGGAGTCCGGACGAATACCCGCGCATTTCATTGCCATAGCAACAAATTCTGCTCTTGTAATTTCCTCGTCGGGCATAAAGTAATGGTCGTCACCGACTATCTTACCGCCCATAATTCCCATAGCAGTCATTGCAACTGCGGCATTGTACTCGGCTCTATCCTCCATATCGGTGTACACCGTCTCGCACATTCTGTTCATAACCTCGATTTTAACAGATGCGGGTTTTGAATAGTTTCCGTACACGTCTCTGACAACGTAGGTGAATTTGTCCTCGCCGGTAAAGTCCTCGTCGGGAGTGTAGCAGAATCTGCCCTCGTCAAGAAGACATACTCTGCCCTCTAAAGGATAGGAAACGATGATATATTCAAGTGCGTCACCCTCGGGGTCGTTTGCCGAAATGTTTGAAAAAACAGAAATGTCTCTTTGGGTTTTAACCGTACCTATTTCTTCGGAAGTGGGGGCATAATTTACCTTTTCTGTAAACTTAAGAATACATTCTACCTGACTTCCGCCGTCAATTTTGAAGCTGAAGGAACATTCGGCAACCGATTTTGAAGCAGGAACGAAAATCAATCCCCCAACGCTTTTTCTGGGAATCTCACGACCTTCGCTCACTCTTCTTCCCCCCAGAAGCAGCGTACCTTCAAGGGATGAGGGAATCTTCGTAATTGTCAGAGTTTCAAAATCGGATACGCAAAGAGCAGACTTGAAATCGGCATCGCTAAAGGTCATTTTATGACCTGCAAGTCCGCTTTTTACCATTTTAACGTCTGCTGCAACAACCTCTGCTCCCGGGCCGAAATATGCCGCAGCCGATACTGCAAGAATGCCTAAACACAAAGAGAAGCATAAAACAAGAACAACTAATTTTTTCAAAATACAAAACCTTCCTTTTTCCATAAGTTGCTTTTATTTTTCCGAATATTAGGCTTCTTTATTCGTTCTTTTGAAAACAAACTTGACAAAACAGGAAAGAATTTGTATAATCGTTTTATAAAATTAAGCGAGGTTTTTAAAAATGTCTTACGAAAGAGCAAAGGCTCATCTTGAAAAATACGGTCTTTCGGACAGAATAAGGCTTTTTGACGTCTCCAGCGCCACCGTTGCACTTGCGGCAGAGGCTCTCGGTACAGAAGAAAAGAAAATTGCAAAAACTCTCACCTTCGCCCTTGGTGATACTGCTGTTGCAGTTGTTTGCGCAGGTGACACGAAAATAGACAATCATAAATATAAGGAAGTTTTTGGCTGCAAGGCTAAAATGTTGGATTTCGAAAGCGTGGAGAGACTTGTGGGCCACGGAGTCGGCGGAGTTTGTCCCTTTGGCATTAACGAGGGCGTCAAGGTATATCTTGATTTGTCCTTAAAAAGATTTGACAAGGTCTATCCCGCGGCAGGTACTGCAAACAGCGCCGTAGAGCTTACTATCGAGGAGCTTGAAAGAGCTTCCGAGCCTGAGGCTTGGGTAGACGTTACGCTGGTCAGACTATGAAAATTGAATTTGACGCTAAACGCTTCGAGCTTTTGGCAGAGCAGTCGCTCCTTGAAGAAAAAACAGACGGCGGTATAGGTACTCTCGGTGAAAAGGCCGTTCATCAGACTATAAAGGCATATATCGAGCCGCGGCAGGAATATCGAGAGCGCAAAACACTCGGCTTTGTTGCGGATATTCTTAACGAAAATGGTATTTTCGAGATACAGACTCGCTCCTTTGAAAAGCTTACTAAAAAAATCGAAAAGGCTCTTTGTGATTTTCCTATAACTGTTGTTTATCCGCTTGTAAGAGAGAAAAGAATTTGTTGGCTCTCGCAGGACACAGGCGAGGTGGTGGAGATTAAAAGGTCGCCAAAGCACGAATATCCCTGCGACGCTCTTGCAGAGCTTTCAAAAATCGGAAAATTTATCGGGAAAGACGGTTTTTCGGTATGCATTATCTTTATTTCAGCCGACGAATACCGAATTCTTGACGGCTATGATGAAAGCCGCAAAAAAAGAGCCACAAAGTATAATATTTATCCAAGAGAGTTAATAGAAATTCTTGAGATAAACACAGTGGAGGATTTACACAAGCTGATACCCGAAAATCTTCCGGAACGCTTTGAATCAAAGGACTTTTACAAACGCATATCCAGAAAGGGCAGAGGAGCTTTTTACGCCCTGAAATTTATGGTTGAAAAGGAAATTTTCACCCAGGTCGCAAAGCGTTCAAATGCTAAAATTTATCAAAAAAGTAAGAAAATGTGAGTTTGCACAAGAGGAAAACACCCCTTTTTGCAGACTCATTTTTCATTAAACAATAAATCTAATATTTTTTCAATAAAAGGCTAAAATTTAAAGAAAATCTTTGAAAAATTGACTATGGTAATAAAGGAGAATTTTTTCGGCATAATGTACAAAAATATTTTATAATATTGATTTTTAGAGAATTGTATTATAAAATAGATACATAAATATGTATTCCGCTTCTGCGTAAATGGTCTCTTGGTCAGGGGTGGGTATATATAAAAAAGAAAGGAAAAATAGGATGAAAGACAGAAAACAACCCTATGACGATGCCAAAATCGAGCTCGTCAGCTTTTCCGGAGAGGACATAATCACTGCATCGTGGGGTAACGTTGACCCGGATGGCGGCGATTGGAGCTAAGCTCTCCACAAAAAAACAAAGAAAGGATTATGATTATGAAACAGACTAAGATCAAGAAAATTGCATCGCTTTTGGTTGTTGCAGCGGTTTTGACCTGCGCTCTTGCAGGCATTGCTGTTTCCGCAGTGACCACAGACGAAATCACAGAGACCGCAAGAATTGACTCTGTTAACGTGGAGCACCGTGGCTGTATGCACCTTGCTTACAAGGTTGTGACCGACTCTGTTCCCGAAGGAGCAACCGTAGGAATTATGGTTTGGAGTCCCTCCACCAAAAATTACACTGCAAAAAATGCAATTTGGGAGAATTACACTCTTTCAAATGACGGTGCAGGAACTGAATATTACGCAAGTATGCCTATTGCAGCAAAGAACATAGCAACGGAGTATCCGGTTGCAGTTGTTGCTAAAACCGCAGACGGAGAAGTAATTCTCCTTTCAAGTCCTGACAATATGCAAGAACCCACTAGCGTTGAGGCTTGGGCTTATAAAAAGCTTGAGAATGAAACCAATCCCACAAGAATTAACCTTTATGAAAAGGTAATTGCTTACGGCAAGGCGGCTTCCGCTGTTCTTTCCAAGTGATAAGAGTAGTAAGAGAGGAAAATACAGATGAAAAATAAAAGATTTGCTAAAATAGCGACTCTCGTTCTTGCGGCGGCTCTTCTCCTTTGCTGTGTTATCGGAATCGGCACTTCCGCCGAAGAGGGTGACGCAACCGAGGTTTCCATTGCAGGTAAGAACCTTTCCTACGAGGGCGCAATTAAAATAGTTTATTACGTTGACGCTTCTAATTTTGATGCGGAAACCCAGACTCTTAAGATGAACTTCTGGATCGGCACAAAGTCCGAAACTCCCGCTTACGTTAAAGAGTATGAGGGCGATATTTACGAGAGAGAAGGTAAGACCTATTACGCTATCTTCTCCAATGATATAGCTCCCGTTGATATGACTAAGCCTATCTACGCTCAGCCCTTTATCGAGAACTCCGACGGCTCGGCAGTAGTTTGCGAAGAGGTTACCGAATACAGCGTTTATACATACGCTATGAACCGCTTCTCCCAGAGTCCCACAGCCGATCAGCTGACACTTTACAAGGCTCTTCTCGATTACGGAGCAGCAGTTCAGTCCATCTTCCCCGATGACGCAAACGTTGACGTTTACGGTTGGGCAGATGCTTATTACGATATTACAAAGTACGTGTTTGTAGACGACGTTCTTCAGGCAGACGAGTCTCTCACCAGAGCTACTCCTTACCGTCCCTCCGAGATTGAGGTTACCGAAAAGGGACATCTCCTCGGTCTTGCAAACTCTACGCTTGACGGCGCGTACTTCAAGAACATTACCGATGAAGATGGCGTTCCTGTTGATGTGCAGTACGTTCTTCCCGGTACATATACTTATAATGTAAACTACACAACCGCCGGAACTCTTAACGATTTCAGCGCGGTAACCGATGTTAACACTCTCTTCATTCCCAACACTTCTAACGCCCTTCAGTATCAGGCTTGGTGGTCGGGTAAGATCGACAGCCTTAACACAAGAGCTGAAAGCGGAGCATTTATGCTTGTTGAAAACGGCAGCCTTGTAACCGGTGCCGACTGTTGTGACGGTGGCTGGCAGATAGATATTAACAACGGCACAAACCTTCCCGTTGCAGCAGGCGTAACCTACGTTGTAGCTTTTGACTACAAGATTGCGGTTGAAAAGCTTGCCGAAAAAACCGACGGTCTTCTTGCTTGGTTTGGCGTAAACTACTCCGAAGACGGCTGGTGGTCGGATGGCGAAAAGGCTACCCAGGGTAGAGGAGCTAACATAGTTAACCTTGATAACTACTTTGTCGGCGGCAAAACTTACATTAATAACTCTTCCGCAACCGTTCCTAATGGCGAATGGTTCAACATTCGTGTTGAGTACGAGATAGTTTCTCTTGACAATGCGGCAACCGCTGAAAACGATGCAAAGGCAAACGTTCGCATCTACGTTGACGGTGTACTTGCTGTAAGCACCGTGTCCAATAGAGCAAAATCGCCCGAATCGCTTCTTCTTTATACGAGAGCTGACGGCGGAACGGCTGAATATCACCTCGATAACCTTTACGTTAACAGCTATGCTCCCAGTAATATGAAGGGCGCTGGTGCGTATAACAACGGCTCGGCTTCTACCGAGGCTAACAAGGTTAACGCTGACGGCGTAACCGATCTTAACACTATTCTTTCCGCAAACGGCTTTGAAGTTAACAACAAGAAGGCTAATAACGCACTTTACGTTAACGACAAGGGCGAGATTATCGCAAAGACCGAGGGTACTGCAGGCTCGATAGTTATTGCAGGTCCTAACAATGCGAAGAATGACGGCGAGCGCGGAGTTAAATACGTTGCCGAGCTTGATATTAAGGTAACTGCAACCAATGCCGCAGCAGGCGAGGTTATCGGAACTCTTGCAATTTATGCAGACGATGCTGCACAGAACAAGATTGCGTCCGTTGACATTGTAAAGAATGTTGACGGTACTGCCTCTATCGGTAGCAAGACACTTAACCCCAACACCTGGTACAATATTCGTCTTGAATACACGATTATTGCAAATGGATATAATGTTGACGGTGTAAAGAGCTTTGATGGTAAACTTGAAGCGTATGTATTTACCGATCTTGCTTATACTGCAAATATCGAAGGTGAAGTTGATAACAGAACATTCGGTGCATTCGGTTATGCACAGGGCGCAGCTACCTCTTCCGTAGCTCTTGATAATTTCTGCTTCGATTACGTAGCACTTGCAGGAACTAAGGGTAACGGTGCTTATTACAAGCAGCACGTTGAAAATGCTGCTAAGGATATCACCACCGCAGAAACGTTTATTGACTTTACCGGTAAAACCTCTATTACCACTGCATTCAAGGGCGTTTCTACATCCTCAATTTACACCAATAACAACAAACTTTCTGATTCACGATACATCGTTGTAACCGGTTCGGAAGCAATGCTTATCGGTGGAGAAGGTCAGTATAACGCTGAGACCTTGGTAACGTTCAATGCGGTAACAGCATCCGAGGGTGAAAAGATTGCAATTGAATTTGACTATCTCTTCTTGGGTAGTGATGGTAATACAAGTGGAACACAGTCGGTTCAGTTCTACATAAGAAACGGTTCCACAAATGTTATTCGTTATGATTTCTATGGTAATTCCAAGGGTACTGGCATTAGCTTCCGTGATTCGAACAATAGTGTAAACTACTTCTCCAACGCTCCTACAAACAAGTGGTACAACATTCGTATCGAGATCACCTACGGCGAAGCTGGTAGCACAGCACAGGTTTACATCGATAACGTTAAGCAGGGTGCAGCACGTTCTATTTCTGCGGATGCATCTTCTATTGACGGCTTCTACATTAACTGCCGTAATGCTTCGGTTAGAAATCAACACCACCTATTCGATAACATTGTTATTGATAACACCTCCGCTTCAAAAACCTCTTCTTACTATGGACAGTATAATGCAGGAAATCTCAACAACGGTACTGTAATGGTTGAAGATTTTGACACGAATACCGATGTAACCAAGTTCTTCGACCGTCCTTCTTCTCAGTTCAATAATGTTAACAGAAGACCTACCGGAAATTATATCAATCAATCATATGTTTTGGTTGAGAACGGTGCGCTTGTTATGGGTACAAATCCCGATTTCCCAGCATCGTCTGCTACAGTAAAATTACCTGCAACTGAAATAACATCAGGTTCTAAGATAATAGTTGAATTTATGTATAAGTATGTTGCTTGCGGAGCATATACCAATTCCGGAAGTGCTATTATGCTTGATATGGGACTTCGTACATCAAGCAGTGGCTTGGATGCAATATGGTATCCTTATCACGGTACTTCGGATTCCAGTGTTTGGGTGAACCCCAACAACAATAACGACGGCAAGACAAAAACTCTTGTTCCCGGTACTTGGTATAAGTTCACTATGGAAATAGATGTAACTGATAGCGCTTACACAACTACCTATTATGTTGACGGTGCTAAACTTTACACCAGGACAACGAATTCGGCTCTTACTTTGGTTGATAATTTCAGATTTGCAATGAAATCCAACTTTGAGTCTCAGGAGCACTCCTTCGATAACTTCGTATTTGCAGTTATCCCCGCAGCAGAATAATTAAAACCTAAATAAAAAGCGACAAGGCTCCGATTTTCGGAGCCTTGTTTTTTATAGCCTTCCCCTATCCCCGGAAGGATATAAAAAAAGACGGTCTGCAGGTGACCGTCTTTTTTATTAGGGAGATGAAATTACTTAACTTCAACCTCTGCGCCTGCAGCCTTAAGCTGTTCAGCGATCTTGTCAGCCTCTTCCTTGGAAACTGCTTCCTTGATGGTCTTGGGAGCGTTGTCAACAAGG
>JAZTXO010000098.1:0-22095 GCA_045636445.1 Eubacteriales bacterium
AAGATGGAAAACAAAATTTACGCATCACGAGTACGACACCAACTACGGCCTCTCCGAGTCCATCGGTCCCGGATGCGTACACCTCGGTGTTGAAAATATACATAAGGTTGGCGCAATAGGCAAGGCGGGATTTGGCTGGGAAATTGCTATTCTTGACGAACGAGGCGCGCCTGTAGCCGACGGAGAAGTTGGCGAGCTTGCAGTCAAGGGCAACGGCGTAATGAAATGCTACTACAAAAACGAAAAGGCAACGCACGAAATACTTAAGGGCGATTGGCTTCTTACCGGAGATATGGCAAAAACCGACGAGGATGGCTTCATTTACCTCGTTGACCGCAAGAAGGACGTTATCATTTCCGGCGGCGAAAACCTTTACCCCGTGCAGATTGAGGACTTCCTCCGCGCACACGAAAAAATAAAGGACGTTGCCGTAATCGGCCTTCCGGATAAGCGTCTTGGCGAAATTGCTGCGGCAATTATCGAATTGAAGGAAGGCGAAGCCTCCACCGAGGAGGAAATCAACGAATTCTGCATCGGACTTCCGAAATACAAACGTCCGAGAAAGCTTATTTTTGCAAAAGTACCGAGAAATCCCACCGGAAAAATAGAAAAGCCGAAGCTTCGTGAGATTTACTGTGGCGGAAGCCTTGTAGAAGCTCAGATCACGGGTTAACTTGAAAGGAATAAAAGTATGAAAAAATTAATGTTAGGAAACGAAGCGACAGCTCGCGGTCTTTATGAGGCGGGATGCAAGGTGGTTTCAAGCTACCCCGGCACTCCCTCCACCGAAATTACCGAGTACGCCGCAACGTACGGTGAAATAAACTGTGAATGGGCGCCCAACGAAAAGGTTGGCCTTGAGGTTGCCTTTGGCGCATCTCTTGGCGGAGCAAGAGCCGCTTGCTGTATGAAGCACGTCGGTCTCAACGTTGCGGCAGACCCCCTCTTTACGATGTCCTACACAGGAGTTAACGGCGGACTCGTTATCTGCGTTGCAGACGATCCCGGAATGCACTCTTCACAAAATGAGCAGGACTCTCGCCACTACGCAATAGGAGCTAAAGTTCCTATGGTAGAGCCTTCCGACTCTGCGGAAGCAAAGGAATTTGCCAAGATTGCTTTTGAACTTTCCGAAAAGTTCGACACTCCGGTTATTTTCCGTACCTGCACAAGAATTGCTCACTCCCAGTGTGCGGTTGCTCTTGAAGAGCCTATAAATGCAGAACTTAAAGAATATGTAAAAGATCCTAAAAAATACGTTATGGCACCTGCAAACGCTATTGCCAAGCACCCCGTTGTTGAAGCGAGAACCAAGGCTCTTGTTGAGTATGCGGAAAGCTGTTCTTTGAACAGAGTAGAGCTTGCGGAGGACAAATCTCTCGGAATTATCACCTCTGGAACCTGCTACCAGTACGTTAAGGAAATTTACGGAGACTCTGTTTCGGTTTTGAAGCTCGGTCTTGTAAATCCCCTGCCCGAAAAGCTTATTTCAGACTTTGTAGCGGCTCACGAAAGAGTAGTTGTTATCGAAGAGCTTGATCCGGTTATTGAAAACCACTGCAAGGCTCTCGGCCTTAAGGTTGACGGCAAAAACATCTTCCCCATTATCGGAGAATTTTCACAAAACCTTATTGCTCGTCTTATGGGTAAAGAGCTTAACGACTTTGTTGCTTCCGAGGATCAAATTCCCGTTCGTCCTCCGGTTATGTGCGCAGGCTGTCCTCACAGAGGTCTCTTCTACGTTCTTGCTAAAAAGAAGATTACCGTTCTTGGCGACATAGGCTGCTATACTCTCGGTATGGCTCCTCCTCTCTCGGCTATTGACTCGGTGCTTTGCATGGGTGCTTCCGTTTCGGGCACTCACGGCTTTAACAAGGCAAGAGGAGCAGAGAGCGAGAAAAAGACGGTTGCAGTTATCGGCGACTCCACATTTATGCACTCGGGTATGACCGGACTTGCAAATATCGCATACAACGGAACAAATTCCACAGTTATTATCGTTGACAACTCTATTACCGGTATGACAGGTCACCAGCAGAACCCCACGACCGGATATAACATTAAGGGCGATCCCGCAACTAAGATAGACCTTGAAGCTCTTTGCCACGCTCTCGGCTTTAACCGTGTACGAGTTGTTGATCCTTACGACCTTAAGCAGACGGAGAAAGTTATTATGGAGGAGATAGCTGCCGAAGAGCCTTCGGTTATTATTTCCCGCCGTCCTTGCGCGCTTCTTAAGTACGTTAAAGCAAAACCCGCACTTACGGTTGATTCCGACAAATGCCGCTCTTGCAAGGCTTGTATGAAGATTGGCTGCCCTGCAATTTCCATGAAGGAAGGCAAGGCATATATTGATGCAACTCTCTGCGTAGGCTGCGATGTTTGTAAACAGTTATGTGCATTTGACGCTATTTGCGGAGGTGAAAACTGATGAATAACACAAAAAACATAATGATAGTCGGTGTTGGCGGTCAAGGTTCGCTTCTTGCAAGTAAGCTCCTTGGCAGACTCCTTGTTAATGAAGGATATGACGTTAAGGTTTCCGAGGTTCACGGAATGAGCCAAAGAGGCGGAAGCGTTGTTACATACGTGAGATACGGTGAAAAGGTTTATTCTCCTATAGTCGACAAGGGCGAAGCTGATTTTATAATCTCCTTTGAGAAGCTTGAAGCTGCAAGATACGCTCCCTACCTCAAGAAGAGTGGCAAAATCATTGTAAACTCTCAGGAGATTGATCCTATGCCCGTAATTATCGGTGCTATGGAATATCCCCACGAAGCTCTTGAAAATCTTCAGGCAAAGGGTGTTGATATTGACTCAATAGATGCTCTTACCCCTGCTCTCAAGGCAGGAAGCGCCAAGGCTACAAACATTGTCCTTATAGGCAGACTCTCAAAATATATGGACATTTCTCCTGAAAAGTGGGAGGAAGCTATCCGTCAGAGCGTTGCTCCTAAGTTCGTAGATATGAACCTTAAGGCATTCGCTCTCGGCAGAGAATAAAAGCAAACTTTATTTTACATACACGAAAGGCAAAATCAATGGAAAAGAGAAAGTACTACCAAGAGGAAATCGAAACCATGCCGGTTGAAGAAATAAAGAAGCTCCAATCGGAAAAGATTGTAAAGCAGGTAGCTCACGTTTATAAAAACGTTCCTTACTACCGCAATCTTATGGATAAAAAAGGTGTAAAGCCGGAAGATATTCACGGAATCGAGGATATTTACAAGCTTCCCTTTATTGAAAAGAGCGACCTTCGCGAATGTTATCCATACGGTATGCTCGCAGTTCCTCTTGACGAGTGCGTAAGAATACATTCAACCTCCGGCACTACCGGAAAAAGAGTAATTGCCTACTATACCCAGCACGATATTGACCTTTGGGAAGACTGTTGCGCAAGAGCTCTCGTTGCAGCCGGAGCAGACAAAGACGATGTTGTTCAGGTAAGCTACGGCTACGGTCTTTTCACAGGCGGCGCTGGACTTCACGGCGGCTCACATAAGGTTGGCTCGCTTACACTTCCTATGTCTTCGGGCAGCACAGAAAGACAGATACAGTTTATGATAGATATGAACGCTACCATTCTTTGCTGTACTCCCTCTTATGCCGCATACCTTGGCGAATCGCTCAAGGAGCAGGGCTACAATGCCGACACCATTCCGTTAAAGGCCGGTATATTCGGTGCTGAACCTTGGACTCAGGAAATGCGTGAAAGCATTGAGGCGACTCTCGGAATTAAAGCGTACGATATATACGGTCTGACCGAAATTTCCGGCCCCGGAGTATCCTTTGAATGCTCCGAGCAGGGCGGTATGCACGTTAACGAGGACCACTTCTACGCTGAAATAATCAATCCCGAAACCGGCGAGCCTCTCCCCGAGGGTGAAAAAGGCGAACTTGTTTTCACTTGTCTTGACAAAGAAGCCTTCCCTATGCTTCGTTACAGAACAAGAGATATTTGCGTTCTTTCAAGAAAAAAATGCTCCTGCGGAAGAACACACATTCGTATGGCGAAGCCTATGGGCAGAAGCGACGATATGATGATTATCCGCGGCGTTAACGTATTCCCCTCGCAGATTGAGGCTGTTCTTCTCAAAGAAGGCTTCTCCGAAAACTATTACATCAAGCTCGGCAGAGTTAACAACAACGACACCTTCGACGTTTACGTTGAGCTTCCTCCGGAGCAGTTCGACGACTCGGTTAAGGCTATTTCCGAGAAGGAAAAATCTCTGGCTCTTGCCCTTCGTAATATGATAGGCATCGGCCCGGCGGTTCACCTTGTTCCTCCCAAGACCATTCAGAGAAGCGAGGGTAAGGCAAAACGCGTTATTGATGAACGTAATCTTCACGATTAAAGGAGAATAATTATGGCAATCAAGCAGCTTTCAGTTTTTGTTGAAAATAAAAAAGGTTCTCTTCACGAGATAACCGACGTTCTTGCTAAAGAGGGCATCGACCTTCGTTCTATGTGCCTTGCCGACACTACCGACTTCGGTATTGTTCGTATAATCACAAACGAGCCGGATAGAGCAAAGAAAATCCTTGACGACGCAGGTCACGCGGCAAACGTTCGTGAAATTACCGCATTTGCGGTTCCCGACGTTCCCGGCGGACTTGCAAAGGTGCTCAGCCTTCTTGAAGGCAGAGGTATCAACATCGAGTACCTTTACGCCCTCATCACCGCCGAGGCAGGCAAGGCGTATACCGTTATGCGTACCGACGACACCGAGCACACCGAGGAAATACTCAAGTCCGAGGGCATTGAGGTTCTTGACGAAGGTCAGATCTAAAATATAAAAAACAAAGAAAAACGAATAAGTTAAGGGGAGCTTTTTGAAAAAAGCTCCCCTTTTTACCCCGCAAAAACTTTTTTTAATAATTTGTTTTGATGACAAAAGCCGCTCAGCGAGGAGCAACGCTAATAAAAAATCTGCCGTCCGCTCGGACGGCAGAAAAACGTTAAATTGTCAGGGAATTAATCTTCGGGAACGTAGTTATAATGAATCGTTGCGTTTGTGAGATTTCCGTTAGACGAACCTATTGAAATCTCTGCCCACTCGGCTTCGCTTCCGGTGTAATATACGTCTTTAAGGGATGTGCAACCGTAGAACGCCATATATCCAATGTTTGTAACGCTATCACCAATAACAACGCTTGTAAGCGATGAGCAATACTCGAACGCATGAATGCCAATGCTTTCAACACTGTCGGGTATCACAACGCTTTCAAGGGATGTGCAATAGTAGAACGCATTATAGCCAATGCTTGTAACACCGTCGGGTATAACAATGCTAGCAAGGGATGTGCAATTCCAGAACGCACCACCGCCAATGCTTTTAACACTGTCGGGTATCTCAATGCTTGTAAGCGATGAGCAACTGTAGAACGCATAATTGTAAATCTTGTATTTCTCACCATTATAATTTTCTGGCAATGTTAGTTTGGTTTCATCACCAACGTAACCAAAAAGATAATTTATTCCGTCGTAAGTATAGAAGAGATAATCATCTTTATTAACTATCTTGCTTTCACCGTTATGTACTTCTATTGCATAATAGGCTACGTATCCATCATTCGACGAGCCGGCTGTTATATTAAGCGAGGATTTGTTTATTACTTCCACAAGTTTATAGCAACCGTGGAACGCCATAACTTCAATGTTTGTAACGCTATCACCAATAACAACGCTTGTAAGG
The DNA here is from genome assembly GCA_045636445.1 of Eubacteriales bacterium. Classification (GTDB taxonomy): domain Bacteria; phylum Bacillota; class Clostridia; order Oscillospirales; family CAG-272; genus UBA1740. The sequence continues at coordinate 5,697 of JAZTXO010000098.1, forward strand.
GATGTGCAACACATGAACGCATAATAGCCAATGCTTGTAACGCCGTCGGGAATCACTACATTCGTAAGGGTTGTGCAATAACCGAATGCATATCTAGCAATGCTCGCTACACCATCGGGTATTTCTATACTCTTAAGGTTTGCGCAATCATAAAATGCATAGTCGCCAATGTTTGTTACGCTGTCGGGGATTTCTATGCTCGCAAGTGAGCAACTATTGAATGCAAACGTACCAATACTTGTCACCCCATTAGGAATATAGAAAACTTCATCCGTTTTGCCTGCGGGGTAATGAATCAAATGCGTTTTATTAGCAGAGTAAAGAACGCCATCCTTTGAACAAAAGTACTCGCTATCTATAACGTAAATATTCTTAAGGAAGAACAACATATCAAATGCAGACAACAAATTGTAATCGACTGGAATTGATGTTATATTACCAAATATCGTTATACTGTCAATAATCGTACCCTTATAATGATATGTAGGGTCACACAAATAATTTGCAGCACAGGTCGAAAAATCACTAATGCTCCAAGTTGTGAAAGCAGTTACACCTAATTCTCTTACCGGTTTTGAATTGTATTCAAGCGGAACAACAATATCTCTGTCGGTACAGGTTCCAAGACCGGTTACAATATAATAGGTACCGTCAGAGCTTAAAGTATATTCAAGTCCTTGGCTGAAGGGGATGTATCCGCAGTTTTCACACTTCGCATTGACATAGCTGTGTCCTGTTGCTTTGAAAACGACCTGATTGCATACGTTGCATACAACGTCATCCGTACAATTTATCATTGAGGAATCAATCACAACAGCTTGCTCTTCTGTAACGGTAATTGTACCTATAGAATCTGTGAGAATCTTTACGTATGCGCAATCATCGCCCTTGGATGCACTACTGTCTTTCGAATATTTAATAGTTACGGTATCTCCTGCCACCATATCTATATTCAATGCCGTGTATGTCGTTACTGTATTACCCGATGCGGAGGCTTTTTTAGTGGAATTGTGAGTAATTATCAGTTCGTCATAATTTGCCTCGGAAGAAGCCATATATTCAAGTTTCAGTGTGAAGCTTTCCTTTGCGGTAATTGTGTAAGAGGAAGTGGAACTATCAACCTTGTTGGTCGAGGTGATAAGATTTCCTGAAACAGTGAACGGATACTTCGTATCATTTGTTATAGTATAAAGTTCTGTAATTACGTCTTTGTTTACGGTAATATTTGTTTTATGTCCGCCAAGAGAATCAACCACTATCTGTGCAACGAGAACCTCGTTACATACAGAACAATGCTTACCTTCTGTTAAGCCTGTTTCTGTGCAAGTAGGAGCAACAGCATGATCAACAACCTCGGTGTGACCGAGAGCATCAACTACAATTTGCTTAACAATAACCTCACCACAAACCGAGCAGTGCTTACCCTCGGTAAGACCAGTTCCTGTACAAGTAGGAGCTACCGCCGAGTCAACAACATCAGTATGAGGAACCAAATCGATTACACTTTGCTCTACAATAATCTCTTCACACCTAATGCATTTTTCACCGTCGGTCAAGCCTGTTTCGGTGCAGGTTGCAGGTTTTCCGGGGATTATAGTTGTATTCAAATGCGGACAATCCAAAACCATATTGGCAGTATAGGTTTCATTTTTGACGATATTTTCAACGGTTGCAACGTAATCAACAAAAACAGTTTCACCGGCAGAATTCTGCCATCCTGCAAAGATGAGATTATCATCCGTCTCAGATGCAGTTATAGTGACCTTATCGGTTGAAAGATAAAGTCCCGAAGTAAAACCGTCATAGAGTGTTCCTCCGACGAGGGTTATCTGATAAAAATCAGCGGTTGCGAGTCTATCCTCTTTATAATCAAAATACTGCTGCGCTGACGCGCCGTAGGCGAGCATATTGTTAAGGAGTGATTTAAGCTCGGCGTTCGTTGTGCCTTCGCTGGTTTTACCGAGACGGTTATATGCGTATTCAAGCGCAGAGTACTTAACAGGGGCGGAATAGTAGGTCTCTCCGTTATATTCAAGGTATGCAACCGAATAAATATAGTCGGTAAGCTGCTTTGCCGCAAGGTGAGTGTACTCAAAAACATAGTGCTTTACACCGTCAATGGTAGTGTAGCCCGTAGTCTCTGATGAGTAGTCCTCTGTACCGGGTACAAATTCTCCTTCATAATCGGTCCAATAGAGCATACCTATATTATTTGCGGTAATGTCAGACTCGGAAACACCGTCAAACCTCACGGCATACTTAAGGTATGTATTATCTTCAAATGCGAGGTTAAATTTTTCAATGCTGACATTCGGTTCAGCTTCTTCCGCAGAAACCGTAACAGCAGAAATGCTGAATATGCAACCAAGCATCAAAATAAATACAGCTAAAACTAAAAACTTCTTTTTCATTTTCTGTTCCTTTCTTAAATCCATTCACCGTCATTTGAGCCGTCGTCTTCACCTATTTGCGAGGTGCAAATGAGGTCTGTTTTATTAAGTTCAACAATTTCAAGCTTTACGTTTTCATAAGTTTGCATTTTTATTTTCCTCCTAAAGGCCCAAACAGGGCTATTTATAGCCTATATTGTATCATATATAGCCCATTTTGTCAAGAATAACAGGCTATAATTAGACTGAAAATAAATTTATATTATTTTGGGGAGGATGCAATGGGGACTTATAATGTAGTCAAAAACAGGCTTTTGGAGCTTCTTGGAGAAAAGGGAATGTCAATACACAAGCTGGCGATGGAGTCGGCGGTCGCCCCCTCTTCAATAAAAAACATTCTGTACGGGAAGAGCCAAAATCCCGGTATAGTCACTATAAAAATGCTTTGCGACGGCTTTGGAATCACTCTTGTTGATTTTTTCAATACGGAAGATTTTTTAAACTTGGAGCAAGAAATAAAATAGCCATTACCCCTTGATTTAGTTGCGGTGATATGATAAAATAGACAAGTACGGTGCGAAAGGGGCGTTTTTATGGTAAAATATATACTTTTTGACCTTGATGAAACTCTTTTTGACTTTCCGCTAGCGGAAAGGGCGGCAATTTCCGAGGTGCTCTATAACCTTCAAATTACTCCGACAGAGGAAATAATCAAGCGGTACAGCGAGATAAACCGCGCCTGCTGGGATATGCTTGAGCGAGGAGAAATAAGCCGAGAGAGACTTGTCGTTTTGAGGTTTGAAATTCTCCGTGACGAGCTTGGAGCGAACTTCTCACCGGAAGAGGCACAGAAAAATTACGTTTTAGCTCTCGGAGGACAACACCATTTTATTTCGGGTGCGGAAGAGCTTCTTTCCATACTTTCAAAGGATTACGAGCTTTATGCCGTAACCAACGGTCTTTTTGCCGTTCAGTCAAGACGAATAAAGGATGCGGAGCTTGACAGATTTTTCAAGGGATATTTTATTTCCGAAAAGATAGGCTACTCGAAGCCGAGAAAAGAGTTTTTCGACTGTGCCTTTGAAAAAATACCCGGTTTCAAAAAAGAAAATGCCATAATTATCGGTGACAGTCTGCAATCGGACATCTTAGGCGGTAAGAATGCGGGAATAAAGACCTGTCACTACAACCCAAGCAAAAAAGAAAACACAACGGGAATCACTCCCGATTTTGAAATAAACGACCTCTCGGATATTCCGAGATTATTAAAGGAAATATAAAGATGTATTACGGCTACAAAATAAGCGACTACACGGCAAATCTCGCAAGGCAGGCAGAGGCTGACTGCGCCGAGGTTTTTAAGAAAATTGACGAAAACGCACTTATCTGCTCGGCAAAAGTGCTTTCAGCATTCCAGGAATGCATGGTATCTACCGCAGATTTTATCGAGGTTACAGGCTATGGCTTTACCGATTCGGGACGAGACAAGCTTGAAGCGATTTATGCGAAGGTTTTCGGAGCAGAGGACGCATTGGTTCGACCTCAACTTATGTCGGGAACTCACGCACTTGCTGTAACTCTCGGAGGACTTCTAAAATACGGTGAAACCCTAGTTTACGTTTCGGGTGCTCCTTACGACACATTAAAAAGCGTTATCGGTACTTCGGGCGAAAGCAGAAATTCGCTTATTAAATGCGGAGTAAAATACGAGGAAATAGACCTTCTTGGAAACGATTTTGACCTAAAAGCTATTGAAGAGCGTCTTTCCAAGGGCGACGTAAAGGTGGCGGCAATTCAGCGTAGCCGAGGCTACTCTCAACGCAAGAGCCTGACTATTGACAAGATAGAAGAAGCTATAAAGCTTATCAAGCGTGTCTCGCCCGATACTATAATTATGGTAGACAACTGCTATGGCGAATTTACAGAGGACAGAGAGCCTACCGACGTTGGCGCTGACGTTTTCGTTGGCTCAATGATGAAAAACCTTGGCGCAGGCTTTGCGGTTTCGGGCGGTTATTGCGTAGGACGCCGTGACGTTATCGAGGATATTGCCGAGCGATTCAGCGCTCCCTGTATCGGTAAGGAGCTTGGAGCAAACTTCAACCAACTTGCATCTCTTTACAAGGGATTCTTTATGGCTCCCACCACTACTGCGGCAACATTGAAGTCTATGGCTTTTGCGGCAAGAATGCTGGAGCTTTGCGGATTTGACGAGGTTGACCCCAAGTACGACGAAAAGCGTACCGACATTGTTCAAACGGTAAATCTTCACTCTGCCGACAAGCTAATTAAATTCTGCAAGGGTATACAAATGGGTTCTCCCGTTGAAGCATACTGTATTCCCGAGCCCGGAGATATGCCCGGATATGCTCATCCGGAAATTATGGCAGCCGGCACGTTTATTACCGGTGCAACCAACGAGCTGTCCTGCGACGGCCCGGTTGTAGAGCCTTATACCGCTTTTATGCAGGGTGGTTTGACCTACGATTACGGAAAGCTTGGCGTTATGAGAGCAATTGACGAAATGCTTGATCTTTCACCAAAGTGAAAGAAATTATAAAATTAGAAATGTGAAATGAGAAATTTAGATTACAGGGGGTGGAGAGATGAAAACCTGCTACATAGTTGGCGCAGGAGAGTTCTATGGCGGGATAAGACCTGATAAATCAGACCTTGTTATTGCTGCCGACGGCGGATACGACACCTTGATGCAAAGAGGATATGAATGTCAGATTTTCGTCGGTGATATGGATTCCTTGAACGAAAAACCACGTGATGTTGAAATATTACGTTTCCCCGTAGAAAAAGACGAAACGGATATGGTTCTTTCTTACTACGAAGGAAAGAAAAGAGGCTATACTGATTTCAAGCTTTACGGTGGCGTTGGCGGACGCATAGACCACACTTTTGCTAACATAAGTTTACTTATTCACGGAAAAAAAGCTGGTGATAACCTTACGCTTGTAGCTGACGGATATGAAATTTTCGCTATAAAAAACGAAAAAATCACTCTTCAAGGTATGTGCGGCAAGACATTTTCGGTCTTTGCTTTCGGCGAAAATGCAAAGGGCGTTTCTATCCGCGGTGCAAAATATGAAACAAACGGAACAACCTTAACACCCGACTTCCCTCTCGGTGTTTCCAACAGCTTTACCGATAAGGAGTGCGAGATTGAGGTCAAAGAAGGTATTCTTCTTGTTATGAGAGAAATTTGATTTTCAAAAAACACTTGACAATGCCGAAAAAAAGTGCTATACTACCAAATGAACCGAACAGAATATATGTCAGGGGTGCTTTTTGCTGAGATGACAATTTTGTCAAACCCTTTAACCTGATACGGATAATGCCGTCGTAGGGAGATAGTTTTGGCTTTGCCTTTATTCTATACCGCACGGATGTATCCTGTGCGGTATTTATTTTTATTTGGAGGTTTTTATGAAAAACTCAAAAATTACCGTTTTAACAGAATGTGCGGTAATGATCGCTCTTGCTTTTGCACTCAGTTTTGCAAAGCTTTACGCATTGCCTCTCGGTGGCTCGGTCACCATGGCAAGTATGCTGCCAATAATGCTTATTGGCATAAAATACGGTGCTTTTGTTGGCTTAGGCACCGGATTTATCTACTCCTTGACACAGATTTTCCAGGCTCTTATAGAGGGAAACGTTTTTCCTTTCTGCGAGACGGGATTAACGCTTGTTATTTGCGTTATTTTCGATTATATTTTGCCTTTTACAATCCTTGGACTTGCGGGAATGTTTAAAAACTCAAAAATCTTCAAAAATCAAGAAATTGCCTTTTATATAGGTATGATTTCGGTCGTTTTCGTAAGATTTTTAAGCCATTTTATAACCGGTGTTGCTATCTGGGGACAGTGGGCACCCGATGGAATGGGCAAATACATCTATTCCCTGCTCTATAATGGCAGCTTTTTGTCCATTGACTTTATTATCTGCCTTATTCTCGCATCGCTTATGCTTCGCAAAAGCGAGCTTCGCCGTCTTATCGGAATAGCTCCTATGAAGAGTAAATAAAAACAAAACCGCCGTCGGTCTTCTCGTCGAAAAAGGGTTCGAGTGCCGATGGCGGTTTTCATTATTCTGCGGCAGTTGTTGCCGGTGTTTTTTCATCTTTTTGGCGGCGGTGACGCACACGTCTTTTCTTGGCGGTTTTTCTCGCCTGCTCTGCTCTTGCAAGTCCGTCTTTAAACTCTGCAAGCGAGCTTTCGTCAGCTTTTTTTACAGTTCTCCTCGCACGCCAGGTTTCGTTAAAGTTACGGTGCATTTTCAAGGATAGAAGCATATCCCCGTCGGTTTTACACACGTAATGGTAGGTATATCTTTGTCCCTTTGAGTGAAGGGGCTTTTCCTTAAGAGTCATTTCCTTTTTGCAGATAGGACATACGGGAGCTTTCACAATATCGTCATCAAGCATTTCGTTTATGGTAACGTAGCCGTCATCCCCTGCATCAGCATCGCCGATTACCGACTCTTCAAGATATTCGCCTCGTATGCTGTCATAGTCCTTAATTCCCTTGGGAATATCAAGCTCTTTTGCAACCAAGGCGGTAAAATATGCATCGTTCAGTGCATCGTGAGCCGGGAGAGTCTGCCGTATATTGAAATGCTCCATAGCATACTCAAGAGAGCGTTGCTTTGCGAGTCCGTCGGTCTGCATATTAAATATACGCTGAAGGTCATAAACCTTTTCTTCAATCCATCCGCTTTCGATACCGTGAACGTGGAAATTCTCTTTCAGCATTGGAATATCGTCAGGCCCCCAGGTAAGAAAAGCAAAATCCTTACCGCACCATTTTTTAAAGCGTTCAGCAGCCTCGGTAAGAGGAGTTCCCATATCCATTTGCTCCTGGGTTATTCCCGTAAGAGCAGATACGTGGCGGTGAAGCTTTTTGAAATACTGCGGTTTTACAATTATTTGATATGAGCCGCAAATATTCAGTTTCTTATCAAGCTTTACAGCACCGATTTGAATGACCTCTCCGCGAAGTCGGCAGGCGAGCCTTTTTTGCACAGCCAAAGCCTTTTCAGCGTATGCCTGATTCCACTCAAGGTCGAGGGTTATGTAATACATCTATATTTTATTTTTCCTTTTCTTTTTTCGGTAACATACAAAGAATATTATACCATTATCTAAGCGAAATGTCAATGTGGAGTCCGCAAAAAAACGAAAATAATAAATTCAAGCAAATTCTCGAAGTAATCAAGCTAATTAGATGCAAAAATTATTGACATTTTTCTCCCTTTGTTGTATAATACATTTATTATTCTATTTTGAGAAAGGCTCGGTTTATATGGAAAAGTTTGAGCGTATTCCGGATATATTTGCCTCGCAGGTTTTCAGTGAGGACGTTATGCGAGAAAGACTCCCAAAGGACGTTTACAAATCGCTTCTCAATACTATTGCCAACGGCAAGGAAATTGATGCAAGCATTGCAGACGTTGTAGCGGGAGCTATGAAGGATTGGGCTATTGAGCACGGGGCAACCCACTTTACTCATTGGTTCCAGCCTCTTACCGGTGTTACTGCCGAAAAGCACGACGCCTTTCTTTCTCCCGTCGGTCACGGAAAGGCTATAATGGAATTTTCCGGCAAGGAACTTATTAAGGGCGAACCCGATGCGTCTTCCTTCCCCTCCGGCGGACTTCGCGCAACCTTTGAGGCGAGAGGATATACCGCCTGGGATCCTGCATCCTATGCGTTTATTAAGGACGGCTCACTTTATATACCCACCGCTTTTTGCTCTTACGGTGGCGAAGCTTTGGATACCAAGACTCCTTTGCTCCGTTCTATGGATGCTATAAACAATGCGGCTCTTCGTATTCTTCGTCTTTTCGGAGACGATACCACAAAGCGAGTTCTTTCAACCGTAGGTGCGGAACAGGAATACTTCCTTGTTGATACAAATGACTTCAAGGCAAGACGCGATCTGTTCTACTGCGGAAGAACCCTCTTCGGTGCTCCCGCTATAAAGGGACAAGAGCTTGAGGATCACTATTTCGGAACTCTTCCTCCGAGAGTCAGCGCCTTTATGAAGGAGCTTGATACAGAGCTTTGGAAGCTTGGAATTTGCTCCAAGACAAAGCATAACGAGGCAGCTCCCGCGCAGCACGAACTTGCGCCTATATTCTGCACAACTAATATTGCGGTCGACCAAAACCTGCTTACGATGGAATTTATGCGTAAGCTGGCTCCGAAATACGATATGGAATGTCTCCTTGCCGAAAAGCCTTTCGAGGGTATTAACGGCTCGGGTAAGCACAACAACTGGTCTCTTGCGACCGACGGTGGCTCAAACCTCTTAAAGCCCGGCAAAAATCCTGCGGAAAACAAGCAGTTTATGCTCTTCCTTGCAGCTGTTGTAAAAGCTGTTGACGATTACCAGGATCTTCTCCGCATTTCTGCGGCTACCGCAGGAAATGATTGCCGTCTTGGCGGTCATGAAGCTCCTCCCTCGATAATTTCCATATTCCTCGGTGAAGAGCTTGACACAATAATCAAGTCGGTTATCGAAGGCTCTCATTACTCCAAGAAGGACACAAAATATATGTCTCTCGGTGTTAAGAGCGTTCCTACCATCAGGCAGGATACCACCGACCGTAACCGTACCTCGCCCTTTGCCTTTACCGGCAACAAGTTCGAGTTTAGAATGGTTGGCTCGTCACAGAATATTGCACTTTCCAACATCGTTCTTAATACTGCGGTTGCCGAGGCTCTCTCGGACTTTGCGGACAAGCTTGAGGAAACTGTTGACTTTAACGGTTCGCTTGATAAGCTTATTGCAGACACGTTCCGTACCCATTCTCGCATACTCTTTGCAGGTAACTCCTACTCAAAGGAATGGGAAGAGGAAGCAAAGGCGAGAGGACTTTCAAATTATCGCACATCTCCCGAGGCTTACGCTCACTTTACCGACGAGAAAAATATCAACCTCTTTGGTAAGTTCGGTGTTATGAGCGAAACCGAAATGCGTTCTCGCCGTGAAATTTTCTTCGAAAGCTACCGCAAAATAAAGAATATCGAAGCAAGAACAATGCTGGAAATGACTATACGCGATATTATTCCCGCGGTGTCTAAGTATATAGGTGTTCTTTCCGAATCTGTAAATGCAAAGCTTAACGTTTCAAAGAATATAAACGTTTCAGCGGAATGCGATCTTATTGAAAAGCTCTCCGACCTTCTCTCATCAACCTACGAGGCTTACGGAGCACTTGAGAGAGTGGAAAAGATCGCCGTTACAAAGGCTGACGAGGAAGCTGCCTTCTACTACAAGGACAGCGTAATCCCAAAAATGGATGCTCTCAGACGCTTGGTTGACTCTATGGAAGTTCTTTGCGCAAGAGAATACTGGCCTATGCCTACCTACGGAGATATTACCTTTAGAATTTAAGCAAAACGAGCAATTTGCAAATACTTGTTTGCAAATTGCTCGTTTTTTTGTTATCTTTTTTCAATTTCGCTCAATATAGGCTCGAGTGCTTTTGCCATAAAGTAGAAGCCTAAATCGGTAGGATGACATCCTTCAACAGTTCCTTCGTCTGCCATAAAAGGAGTGTGCTCGGTAGGATCAAGGAAGTAGACGTTCTTGTCCCCTTCGGCAATAGCCGTGTCGTAAGTTTTCTTGATTACGGCTCGACGATTAAGTCTATCCCGGGACATAGCGCTGTTGGGTCTGGTCATAAAGATTATCGGAATATTCGGATGCGCGCTTCTCACCTTGCGGTAAAGTGGCATGTGAGTTGCATCGAGATGCTCGGCGGTAGGCGCATTATGGTCGTAGTCACAAACGAAAACGCTCATATCAAGAGAAGCAATGTAATCGCAAATGGCTTCCTCGCCTTTTGCCGATCCGGAAAATCCGAGATTGATATGGTCCCAATCAAGCCATCTGGTAAGAAATGCCTGATAGGAAGATCCGGGGCGAGAAGCGCAACCGCCCTGCGTTATTGAAGAGCCATAATAAACTATCGGCTTCTCGTGCTTATAGGGAGTTGGGGCATTGAGTGTGGCGTCTTCATCTATACCTATATATAGCTCGGTAAGGTTTGAGTAAAGGGGGAGATTTATGGTAATATCTCTATCCTTACGCTCTCCGTCGATTACACGAACCGCCTCGTAGGCTCTGTTGGGAATATTCACCGGCGGAACGTAACCGCCCATAAAAACATTGTCAGCAAAAATATCAAGACCAACGCTGCCGGTTATCGGGAAATGAGGCATGATGCTTACATATTGGTATTTAGCAATTATAGCAACCCTCTTGGCGTTTGTTCTAAAACGCACTCTGCCGCCTGCGGTATTGGCAGCAAGCGAAAGAACGCCCGGACTTGTTCTTTCGGCAACGTCTCTTGGCAGGCGGTAAAGCAAACCGTCATCGCCTCTTTTAATGTTTCCGTAAATTTTAAACGGCTCTTCTTCAAAACTGTAAAATTTAAGTCCGCTTTTGTCGATTTCCGAATCAACCTTCAAATTCTTGTCAATTTCTTCAATTCTCACTTTGTTTTCTCTCCAAAATACTCTTTAATACAGGATATATTTTCTTTGTCATACAGTCAAATCCAAGATCGGTTGGATGAACGTTATCAACAGAAAAATCGTCGCCTATTTCCTCAAAGAAGGTGTCACCGTAAATTATATAAACATTCTTATCTCCTGCAGCTTTTGCACTATCATATGTTTGTTTTATTATATTTTTACGCTTTATCAAATCTTCATTCATTGAATATTTCGGAGCACTTATCATAACTATCGGAAGGTCGCTGTTTTTTTCTCTTACCGTTTTATATGCCTTCTCGTGGGTTGCCTGAAGATGCTCGGGAGTCGGTGCGTTATAATCGTAATCCAAAACGAAAACGCTCATATCAAGTCCGGCAATATATTCGACCATTTCTTTTTCGCCCTTGCAAAGACCGCCAAAGCCGAGATTTATGTAGTTCGAATTAAGCATTCTGGAAAGCCTTGCAGGATAGGAAAGTCCGGGGCGAGAGGAGCAAGCGCCATTTGTTATAGATGAGCCGTAAAAGACTATCGGTGTATCGTATGTATATTCGGGCGCAGGCTTCAAAACCGCATTTTCGTCAAGTCCTATTGCTATATCCTTTACGCTAACATAGAGGGGCAAATTTACTTCAACGATGTGTTCACCACTCTCACGCATATTGACCGATTCTGAAATGTGAACGCTTGGATCGTCAATGTTTGGACGAATTATTCCCAAAAATCTGCCGTCTGCGTAAACGTCCATACCGCAGGTAGCCTCAACACTCATAATCGAAAACTTATAAATATGGGAAAGCTCCGCAGAAACAGCAACGTACGGGCTATCTGTAATGAAGCGAATGCGACCTCCGGCACAGTTCGAATAGTCCTGGGCAATTCCCTGACTTACCGTTTCGGCAACAGCTTTTGGCATTCTTACGTAGGAGTCGTTTTCATAAAAGACACCGCAGATTCTAAATTCAGGTTCACTTACGTTGTGATATTTTATTCCGGGGCGAGAGATGCCCTTTTTTACTATCATATTTTCATCAAAATTCTTCATAGCTACCTCCGAGGGTGAAATACAATTAAATTATACACTTTTAAAAAAATAAAGTCAATATAAAGCGGTTGATTTCCTAAATTTAATGTGCTATAATTATATAAAAGAATTTAAGGAGCAGACTATGCCTATTGAAATAAACGAGCAGGAATTTAAATCCTATATAACGAAAACATTTTCGCAAAACGGACTTTCGTCATATCTTTCTCAGGATAAGGTATCGAAATTTCTTGCTTTAACAAAGCGTATGCTTGAAGAAAATGAAAAATATAACCTTACGGCAATAACCGACCCCAAAAAGATAATTTTCAGTCACTATGCCGATTGCGTTACACTTGCGGCACATATAAAAAAAGGTGCTTCTATTATAGACATTGGTTGCGGTGCCGGATTCCCTACTCTTCCTCTCGCACTTGTTCGTGAGGATATAAAAATCCTTGCTATGGACTCAACCGAAAAGCGTGTTAATTACGTTGCAGAGACCGCAAAGCTCCTTGGACTTAACAACGTTACTGCTGTTACAATGAGAGCCGAGGACGGATCAAAGCTTCCCGAATACAGAGAGAAATTCGACTATGCAACCGCACGTGCTGTCGCAGAGCTTCGTATTCTTTCCGAGTTGTGCCTTCCTTACGTTAAAGTTGGCGGAGAATTTCTTGCTATGAAGGGCAAAAATGCCGAGTTTGAGCTTAACGGTGCAAAAAAAGCACTCGCTATCCTTGGCGGAAAAAATCCCACCTGCCACACTGTAAGCCTTAAAGCCGACGGTGAGGAAACAAACACTCACCCTATAATCAAAATCAGCAAAGGAACAAAAACTCCGCCCGCATATCCTCGCCCTTACGCACAAATTTCAAAAAAGCCTTTATAAATCAAAAAGCTGCCTCACGTTTAGATGAGGCGGCTTTTTTTAATTGCTGTTCTTTTTCTTTCCGAATTTGCCAAAAATGCTATGACTTGCATCGGAAATTTTTTCTTTTCTTTTTGCATTTTTTATCTTCTTATTAAGGTTATCAATAGGAAGTTTCTCCGTATCAAGCTCTTTGCCACGTTTTTTTCTCTTCTCATATTGCTTATGAGAATAAAGTCCGACATTTGCAACAAAATCGTAAACCTCGGCGCTTTCAAAATCAGAGCTGTCATGCTTATACCAGCCAAGAGCATCTGCCTTACCTACGTGAAGAAGATCCCAGAAATCATCCTTTGCATCACCGGAGAGCAGATTATATATCTTATAGCAACGGCTGGCAGAAAGGTTAAGATAAGAAAGGCTTAACGGAATGTACATTCCGTTAGCGGTAAGAAATTCCTTAACCTTGATATAAACTTCGGGAACATTATTATAATACTTGCGGAAGAGCTTTGCGCGGGATTGCTCGGAATAAACTCTGTGATGTATCAAAACTTCGTCAAGTCTTGCAACCCTTTCAGCGTAGGACAAAGCTGCGCAAACAAAATGCACATCCTCGAAAATATAAAGCTCGGGAGCAAATGTCAGCTCCTTCTCTCTTATAAACGAGGTTTTAAACAACTTATTCCATACGTAACCGGTAGTACTCTCGAATATATGGTTAGGAAATTCGCTTTTTGACACTACCGCACCGTTAAGGAATATATCTCCGTGAGTTTCGTCAATTGCAGGAGAAAATCTTTCGGTTTTGTTATTATAAATATCGTATTTGGAAATAGCGATATCAAGGTTCTTCTCGGTAGCGAAATTATAAAGCTTTTCAAGAAACATCGGGTCGCAGAAATCATCAGCATCAAGGAATATTGTATATTCTCCCCTGATTCTCGCAATACCTTTGTTTCTTGCGGTCGATACGCCCGCATTGTTTTCGGTTACAACTCTTATACGGCTATCCTGTTCGCGAAACTTCTTGGTTATGTCAAGGGAACGGTCGGTTGAGCCGTCGTCTATGCATATAACCTCAATGTCGGTAAGAGTCTGAGAAAGAATGCTATCAAGGGCAACTTGAAGATAATCGTAAGCATTATATATAGGTACGATTACCGATACAAGCACCTTAGGCTCTTCTGCATTCTGCCCGGGATTTATAACGTTATCAATATTATTCATAAAAGTCACACCTTAGATTCATTTCGTGTTCTTATTCTTTATATATTGTACCACGAATACACAAAAATGTCAATAGCTGTTACTCTAAAGAGAGGGGAGTTCATATAAAAATAAGAAGCTCAAAAAAATGGTGATTTTCTTTTTTTGAGGAAGAAAATCACCATTAAAAGCTAACAATTGTTAGCAAAATCCTGCATTTTCAATCATTTTTTATCAAAAACGATTGACCTCAGAATCATAAATTAAGCGATTATATCGCTGTTGCAGGGATCGTCAACATCATCTGACACCTCTGCAATAGCCTCGGTGGAATAGACAATTTCGTCATCAGCAGCCTCGGTTGCAGGAGTAACCACAACCTCTTCTGCCTTACCCTCATCAACAACCTCAATAGCACGATACTTACCAAGACCTGTACCTGCGGGAATGAGCTTACCGATAATAACGTTTTCCTTAAGTCCGAGAAGCTTATCCTGCTTACCGTTGATGGCAGCCTCGGTAAGAACTCTGGTAGTTTCCTGGAAGGAAGCCGCAGAAAGGAAGGAATCGGTCATAAGAGCAGCCTTGGTGATACCAAGAAGAAGAGGAGCACCCTCTGCCTTGCGAAGTCCAACCTCGCCGTTTGCGATTCTCTCTTCGATCTTCTCGTTTGCTTCACGGAACTCGGTTACTTCAACCTTAGTACCTACAAGGAAATCGGTGTCACCGGCATCCTCGATCTCAACCTTACGAGTCATCTGTCTTGCGATACACTCGATGTGCTTATCGTTAATTTCAACGTCCTCACCACGGTACACCTTCTGTACCTCACGGATGATGTAGTCATAAACCGCATCAATACCGCTCATATGAAGAACGTCTGCAGGGTTAAGGAAACCTTCGGTAAGCTGCTGACCGCGAACAAGCTCCTGGCCGTCCTCGATAGCAAGACGCATTCCGAACGGAATCTCATAAATAACCTCTTCAGCTGCGGGAAGTCCGTTTACATCCACAGCGCCGTTGACAATTACTTTGGAAAGCTTCTTATCAGAAACGATACGAGCAGTACCGGAATATTCGGTAACTACCGCAGTCTTCTTGGGACGGCGAGCCTCGAAGAGTTCCTCGACTCTGGGAAGACCCTGAGTAATGTCCGAACCGGCGACACCACCGGTGTGGAAGGTTCTCATCGTAAGCTGTGTACCGGGCTCACCGATAGACTGAGCTGCGATAACACCAACAGCCTCACCGATTGCAACAGTATCACCGTGCGCAAGGTCAGCGCCGTAACAGTGCGCACATACACCGCGCTTTGCAAGACAGCGAAGAATTGTTCTTACTTCAACCTGAGTAATGCCTGCTGCGATAATATCGTTAGCAAGATCCTCGTCTATCATTGTGTTAGCAGGAACTACAAGTTCACCGGTTTCCTCGTTTACAACGTCGTTTACAGTATATCTGCCAAGCAAACGCTCGTAGAATTTCTCAACAACTACCTGACCGGAAACGATATCCGAAACTACGATACCCGACTTAGAACCACAGTCCTCTTCACGAACGATAACATCCTGAGAAACGTCAACAAGACGACGGGTAAGGTAGCCCGAGTCAGCGGTACGAAGAGCAGTATCCGAAAGGGATTTACGTGAACCCTTTGCACCCATGAAGTACTCAAGCATTGTAAGTCCTTCACGGAAGTTAGATTTAATAGGAATTTCGATTGTCTTACCGTTAGTTGCGAACATAAGTCCACGCATACCGGCAAGCTGTCTCATCTGCTTGATAGAACCACGGGCTCCCGAGGTAGCTATCATGTTAAGGGAGTTATACTTATCAAGGTTTGCGATAAGAGCGTCGGTAACTGCGTTTGTGGTCTTATCCCAAACGTCGATAACCTGCTTATAACGCTCGTCATCGGAAAGTTCACCCCAAGCGAAGAGCTCGTTGATTTCATCAACCTGCTTTGCAGCCTCTTCAAGGAGCTGCTTCTTCTCACCGGGAATGGTCATATCGTAAACCGAAATGGAGAGTGAACCTCTGGTGGAATACTTATAACCCATAGACTTGATTTCGTCAAGAACCTTTGCAGCCTCTGCAAAGCCGTGATACTTGATAGTAAGGTCAACTATCTCCTTAAGCTTCTTGGATGTGGTAGCAAAGTTGATTTCAAGACCGAAGGGATCTACGCTTCTGTCAACGTAGCCAAGGTCCTGAGGAATTCTCTGGTTAAAGATAAGTCTACCGTAGGTAGCATCGATGATGGTGGTCTTTTCCTCGCCGTCAATAACCTTGGTAACTCTTACCTTGATTGCAGCGTGCATTCCAAGACGCTTGTTCTCATAAGCCATCTCAACTTCGTTGAAGTCGCGGAACACCTTGCCCTCACCCTTTTC
>JAZTXO010000099.1:0-21760 GCA_045636445.1 Eubacteriales bacterium
TCCCTTTACACAAGGGAGGCTTTTGTACCTTTATACAAGGTGAGCTAATAAGAGTCTCCCACGTGGGGGTTTACGCAAATTATAAAGCTATCGGTTTTTTCGTTCTCGGGATTTACACATTTTACGGTGCATATAAGCAGAAGCTCGGAGTCGTTATACAGAAGTTCAAAATGGACTTCCTTCACCGTTTCGGTGTAAATTTTAAAATCTATATCTTTATTCTCTTTATCGGGATATTTGCCGACAAAAGTGTTGTTGTCAAAGTTAAGGGCGTATTCAGTTTTGACGGTAACTGATTTATTGTAGGTTTTATCAGCGCTTTGAGTATATCTAATAGAATCGCCTTTCGAGTAGACTTTCGCCACCTCATTCATCCACCTTTCGGCGGCGGATTCGATAAGTATGCAATCTCGACGCATAGCGTCGTTTGAAGCGTTTGCTTTTGTTTGTCTTGTGATTGATAGAACGAAGGAAATGACAAGGGTGATCATAATGGAAACAAGAGCAAGTGCGACCATTGTTTCTGCTATCGTTACGCCCTTGCGAACTTTTGCTGTTTTAACCACCGGCTTTCCTCCTTCAACTTACTTTTAAAGCTATTAAAAATTTAATTTATTTTTATTTAATATTATTTAAAATATTTTATTATTAAGAAACACCACAACACCAAAAGGGTGTTGTGGTGTTAAGTGTGTTATGTAATTATAACGCGCGAGGGATTAGGTTGTTCCGTCACCTGCACCAGCATCGGTTGTGCTTTCAGGAAGAATGTAGAAGCCATTATCATCAGCATCAACATCAGTCCAGTCAGCATCACCATCAAGAGCTTCCTGTGCATCTTCAAGTTCCTCGTAAGGAGTATCATTGAAAACTCCATCTTCAACTATGAAGTAATAGTCCTTTTCGGTCTCGATAACAAAATTCTCTTCAGGTTCACCATTGGTAGCGTAATTGAAATTAGCTATGTACTCGGTATATGCATGTCTTGCTTCTTGAAGTGCGTTAGACTTGTTAGCATTAGTAATCATGTTACCAAATACAGGAATCATAACTGCAGCAAGGATTGCAATAACTGCGATTACGATAGAGAGCTCAACGATAGTAAAGCCCTTGCGACTTCTTTTTTTGTTGTTCATTGGATTAATCTCCTTTTTAATTTTGCAGAAATTCTGCATTTTTGATATTAAGCCTATAAAAATAGAACTTCATAAGTATTATAGCACAACAAATTACAAAATGCAACATTTTTTAAAAAAATATGGCAATATTATTAAATATTTTAGTGTTTTTTGTAATTTTTTGCAGGATTTTGTCTCATTTAATACAGTTTTAGTCCCTATTGTTGATGATTTTCACGGGTTGTATTCTTCCGATTTTTGCCATAGGAACAAGCAATGAAACAATGGCAAGAACCACTACCAGTATTACATTTTCAATAGCAACTCCGGGGATAAAGACAAGGACGTCCAGGTCGAGAACAAGCTGACTGGGCACCATTTGGCGAAGAGAAACGATAAACAGCTCGTTTGCCGGCTCGACAATACAAGCGTAGCCTATAACCGACAAAAGGCAGGTAAACAAGGCAATCAAACCTATTTGCAACCCGAATATTACGTTGATTGTAATAATGTCGGTACCAAGCGCCTTTAATATTCCTATTTCGTGGAGCTTATCGTGAATCATCTTGGTTGAGAAGCTGATGAAGATGAACACAACGGCTGCGCACAGCGCAATATTAACAAGCTGGAATATAAGCACGAAGAGTCTTACGCATCTACGCAGGGTGAGTATTCCCTCTAAAGTGATACTGTCTTGAATAAAGCTTCTTTCCTCTGCCACTTCAAGCACGTCGGAAAGTCGGCTCAAACTGCCGAAGTGTATTCCGGTCTGTCTTACGTGGTGCTTATCAAAGAGGTCTTTAACGCTTTTGCTGACCGTAATACCTTCACCGCTATGGAGAGCTGCGATTGTTATTTGAGAGTTAAAGTAGGCGTTCTCGTTTTCAACATCATAATATGCATATTGAGCGAGATTTGCCACATGGGGAATGAAATCTTGTAAATTTTCGGAAGTAAGGTTTAGGAAGGTTGATTTTCCGCTTCCGCTTTTTCCAAGCACGAACACAAGTCCTTTGTTTGGAAGAATCAAGTTCACATCCTTTAGTGCCTGATGCGAGCTTTTTTCGTATTATAGATTTTATTTAAATTTGAAACTACAATCATTGAAATAGCTCTCCCAAATCTTTATAATTGCAACCCGTGTTAGCCTATTTTAAATATTTATGTTATATAATTTATAAGGTAACTAACTTTTTTATAGCTTTAGATATATTAGATATTATATCATATATTTCGACATTTTTCAAGTAGCTGCTTATAACAGCAAAAAGAGGAGTGTTGCGTTGGTGATTTTATTCAAATTTCCTGCACACTTATTGCATTTTTTACAAGTTTGGTGTAGGATATATGATATACGACCATTGAGATTACTACGGTAATTACGTCCGAGATAAGCTGTGTCCAGACTATGCCGTCAAGCTGGAAATAGTGATTCATGATTAACAGAAGAGGGATATTTACCAATCCCTGGCGAAGAGAGGAAAGAATCAACGACTCTTTTCCCATACCCATAGCCTGGAAGGTAAAGGACATTTGGAAGTTCGTTATCATAAAAGGAACGGCAAGGCACATAATGCGAAGGCATTTTGTTGCCATTTCAACAACTGCTATCGGCTCGTTGACGAAGATACGGACAATAGGCTCTGCAAATATTTCAAACGAAACGATGCAAACCAAGGCAAAGGCGATTCCCGCAATTCTTGCCGCATCGCTGAAAGCCTTCATTCGCTTGTAATTTTTTGCCGCATAGTTGTATGCGACAAGAGGCATCATACCCTGGCAAAGTCCCATTCCCACGTTCATCGGCAGCATATCAATCTTTTTTGCAATACCGATAGCCGCAACCGACACGTCACCGTAGGAAGAAGAAAGGTTGTTTACCATTATGCTGGAAAAGCAGGCAAGCATAGAGCCGAGAGCCGAGGGGAAACCTACGGCAAATATCGAGCCGATATGATGTCTTTCGGGAATCATATTAACCGGATTTATGGAAAGAACGCTGCCTTTTTTCTTCTTTATCACGAAAAGAATAATTAAGAAATAAACGAGCACTGCGGTATTGGATATCATCGTTGCAATAGCAGCTCCCGCAACCTCGTTTCCCTCTCCCATAATAACAAACATAAAGAGCGGGTCTAAAATAACGTTAAGAATACCACCCATTCCAAGGCCGAATCCCGCTTCCTTTGCGTGTCCTTCGCTTCGAAGCAGGTGGGAAAGGGTCATACCGAGAGTCGAGGGAACAGCGCCGACAACCACAACCCAAAAGGCATAGTCCTTGGCGTACTGCATAGAGGAGACGGATTTTGCTCCGAGGAAATAAAGAAACGGCTCCATAAATAAGAGAATAACAACCGAATATACAGCCGATATAACAAGCGAACCCCAGAAGGAGAATGAGGATACTCTTTTGGCGTCGTTATCTCTTTTTTCTCCGAGAAGTCTGGAGATAAGGCTGCTGCCGCCAACACCGAACAGGTTAGAGAGGCAGTTCGTTGCAAAAATAAGAACGAAAGCAATTGAGGAAGCTGCAATCTTCGATTCATCATTTGTCATACCGATGAAAATAGCATCGGCAAGATTATAAATCATAGTTATCAGCTGGCTTATTATAGTGGGCACTGCAAGAGCAGCAAGTGCCTTCGGAACCGGGGCATTTTCAAACAAATCTCTTTTTTGCGTCATTTTTCGTCACCTTTCGTTTATACTCAACAATTTTACCACTTTAAGAAAAATTTGTCAACATACTTATTTTAAAAATTAAAAATTATAAAAATTTCTTAAACAAAATTAACGGCTATTGCGTATATCTTTTTCTGATGTTATAATCATTGTAGTTTGCAAATTGTAAATAAAAGTTTGAATTCAGAAAAGGAAAATAATGTGAATTTTTTCGAAAAAATATTAGTTTTTTTAACCCAAGAAATTGAAAATGCGCCCGAGAGCTACGGGATATTTCATTTTACAATGCTGGGTATAATCTTAACAACCGCTATAATTTTAAACGTTGCTTTTAAAAATTCAAGCGACAGAGATTTTAAAAGGCTGTTAACGGTTATTTGGTGCATTATGGTCGTTGGTGAAATTTATCATCAGACCTGCTTTTTCTTCGGTGTCCGTGACGGGGCTGTGATTTGGGAATACTCCTGGTACAAATTCCCTTTCCAATTCTGTGCAACGCCCCTTTATATACTTCCTCTTGCCATTTTTCCAAAAAGCAAAAGAGTCCGCAACTGTTCCGAAGCTTTTTTAATGAGCTTTTCGCTCTTTGCGGGACTTGCGGTAATTCTTTACCCCAACGACGTTTTCGTTTCGCTTATCGGAGCTAGCGTACAGTCTATGATTCATCACGGCTTCCAGGTCGTTGTTGGTGTACTTATCGGAATACGCAACCGAAAGAGACTTAATTTCAGATTTTTCCTCGGTGGATGCGTTGTTTTCGCAATTCTTTTATGCCTTGCGATGATAATGAATATTGCGGGATACCATATTCTTCGCGGAGCAGGAATGGACGATACCTTTAATATGTTTTACGTAAGTCCCTATTTCGACTGCACTCTTCCTGTGCTCTGCGACCTTTATCCAATACTTCCCTACCCTATTTTCTTCTGCGTTTATTTCCTCGGCTTTTGCGGTATTGCGGCTCTTGTGTTTTACACTATCAAGGGCGTATATACACTTGCCTTAGTCAATTCAAAAAAAGACTTTAAAGAAACGAGAAAAATTCAATATGCTCAAAAGTAAAAGAAAAATTATTTATTTCTCTTCGTTTTTTATCCTTGCAGAGCTTTTCCTTTCGGTTATGGTACACAAAATAGGCGGCAGGGCGAACGACTTTATTTCTGTGGCAACGGTACTACTTTGTTGTATTTTCTGTGTGTTGTTTTTCAAAAAAAGCAAGGACTATCTTCTTGTTCAGGCGGCTCTTTTCTTCACGGTTATGGCTGACGTGTGTCTGCTTATAATTCAGCCGAGAAATCAGCTTCTTGCAATGCTCTTTTTCTTGGCAACTCAAACGTGCTATTTTTTAAGAATACTGAAAACCGAGGAAAAACTAAGGAAAATTCATCTTTTCTTGCGTACTTTTGTGACATTGGCGGCGCTCGTTTTGACGGTGGTAGTGCTGGGTGAGAAAACCGACCTTTTAAGCCTTGTTTCTCTCTTTTATTTTGCAAATCTCGGCATTAACGTGCTTTGGGCATTTGTGGATTTTAAAAGCAGTCGCTTCTTTGCAATAGGACTTCTACTGTTTTTGCTTTGCGATATTTGCATCGGACTTTCGGTAATGAATACCGCTTATATTCCCGTTTCCGAGGAAAGCTTTATCTATCATATCATTCACCCGGGCTTCAATCTTGCCTGGTGCTTCTACATTCCGTCTCAGGTGCTGATAGTTCTGTCTCTTGCAGAAAAAAGGCTTAAAAAAACTCTCCCGTGAAAGTTTCGGGAGAGTTTTTTATTATTCGGATTCGGTTATATTGTCATACGCAAATTTGCCGTAATTTTCAAGGTAAAAGCTTCTGTATTCGTCAAAATTCAGAGAGCAATCAACGCCTAAAAGCTCCATATCAACCCCGAAAAGCTTCGCATAAGTGTTCATTGGAGAAAATCCCGAAGAAAGGTAGAAATCCTTTCTCTTTATTCTTTCCTGATAATTTTCGGCATCCTCAAAAGGACGCTCAATCTCAAGAAAAACGCCAAGGTGCTTATACTTTTCCAGAAGAAGCTCGACTGCCTTTTTGCCCTTTCCCCTGCCTCTTTTTTCTTCCGCAATAGCGAGATAGTCGATGAGAATTTCGCTTTCACCGTTTATTGTCGTTGCAAATCCCGCAAATCCCTCGTCATCAACAAAGCACAAAATATCGGTTTTGCCCTTTTTGTACATTTTTTTGATAACCGAAAAGGGCTTACGCTCACAACTCGGAAAGGCATTTTTATATAGCTTTTTGATTTTTTTGTATTCCCTTAAACCTTTAGGCTCTTTATATTCCATATTTTACCCTTTTTCTTTAAACATTGACTCTATTCTACCATATCCGAAGAAAAAAAGCAACCCCAATTTTCCATATAGTGAAATCAATCAAGCTTTCATCGCTCCAAACAAAAAAATGAGCAGCTTTTTTATATTGCAATTGTTTGAGTGTCAAAAAAACTTCGCAAAAACAAAGCTTAAAATTCAAATCCTTTAGCCAAGATTTTTCTTACAAAACCCTAAAAAACGAGAATAAGCAAATAATTGTTTACAAAAAACTTGCAGAACAAGAGATTTTACTCAAGCTCTGCAAGTTTTTATTTTTTAAAATGAGATTCCGAAGAAGGACATAAGTCCGAAAATAAACACTATAATCATTATTACGGGAAGCAGGTATTTCATATAACCGTACATCCATCTCTTAACTTTAAGGCCCTCGCCTGCATTTGCTTCATCAACGTAGTTGTCAAAGCCCCAACCAATCTTCTTGTTAGTGCAGAAGATAACGTAGGTAAGCGAACCGAGAGGAAGCAGAAGATAGCTTACAAGGAAGTCCTCCCAATCAAGAACCTGTTTACCGAGAGGCGCGAAGGAAGAAAGAAGGTTATATCCGAGGATACAAGGAACAGACGCTACAAGAAGTATCACACCGTTAATCAGGCAGGATTTTCTTCTTGACCAGCCGAATTTCTCCATAGCGCAAGCGATTATGCCCTCGAATACCGTAAGGATTGTTGAAAGTGCGGCAAAGGACATAAATACGAAGAAGAGACTTCCCCAAAGTCTGCCGAGAGGCATATTGTTAAATATTGCGGGAAGAACTTCGAAAATAAGCCCGGGGCCTGCGGCAGTTTCGCCATTGTTGTAGGTATAGCAAGCAGGGAAAATTATAAAACCTGCAACCAATGCAACGAAGGTATCAAGGAATGCAACGTTCACCGATTCACCGAGGAGCGAGCGTTCTTTTCCGATATAGCTTCCGAAAATTGCCATAGCTCCCATACCAAGCGACAGAGTAAACAGAGCTTGAAGCATAGCGCCTGAAATAACGTTGAGAATTCCCGCCTCAAGCATTTTATTAAAGTCGGGTACAAGGTAGAATGCAAGTCCCTCTCCCGCGCCGGAAAGAGTGCAGCAGTAGCCTGCAAGAACAAGCATCAGTATAAGGAGAGCTATCATCATAAATTTTGTGACTCTCTCAAGTCCTTTTTCAACGCCAAAGGAGTTAACAAGGAAGCCGACCGCAACAACTATAACCATACAAACGGTCATCGAAAGCGGGTCGGAGAGCATATTACCAAAGGATTTTGAAACTTCATCTCCCATAGCCTCAAAGCTACCGGATGCGGTGTGCCAGAAGTAATAAAGCATCCATCCCGAAACCACGGTGTAAAATGCCATCAGCACGTACATTCCGATATATGCAGCCCAACCATGCGCCTTAAAGGCAGACTTACCGGGAAGCTCGTCGTACATACAGACCGGACTTCTCTTGCTCGCTCTTCCAAGGGAAAATTCCATACTCATAATCGGAACACCCATAATAACAAGGAATATAAGGTATATCAGAACGAAAATTCCACCGCCATACTGACCAACCATCCAGGGGAATTTCCACACGTTTCCAACTCCGATAGCGCAGCCTGCACTAAGCAGAATAAAGCCGAGTCGTGAGCCTAGCTTTGCTCTGTTTTGATTATTGTCCATAATTTTTCTCTTTCAATTTTGCTTATTATTTGCTTTGTTTCATTGTTTTATTATATTTTACCAGCCCTTTTGAGCAGATTCGAGGTGGAAAAGGAGATATTCGTCCTCCTTGAAAAAACGCACCGCCCTTGCAAGACGCTCTACCTCGTGTCTTACGGCTGCCTTGCCTATTCTCTCATTGACACCGTAAGGGTCGTCACCGTAAAATGCATTTGGCACGTCAATATCCCAACCACCGTCGGCAAGCTTAAGACCGTGCTTTTTGTATAGTCCTGCTCTGCCCGTAGGTTGCCCCGACTCCTTGCCAAGCATTTCGGGATGATAAGTTGATGGGTCAATCCCCATCATCAGCGACACCTCGCCCATTCCCGCATGGCCCGAAAGCATTCCCTCGGAATGTTGACGAAGAAGCAGTTCCTCGTCCTCTTTTGTAAGCTCCGGGAAATATCCCGAACCGTTGTCCCTTATAAGCCTTGCAAAATTATGCGGCACCATAAGTCCGATATCAAAAACCGCCATAACAAAATCCCGCTTCGAATTTCCAAGCTTTCGCATATAGGCATTAAGCCAAGAGCTGTTTCCGCCGTGACCGTTGCAGATCAGTATTTTCTTATAACCGTTTCGGCTTATCTGTGCACAAAGCT
Source organism: Eubacteriales bacterium (assembly GCA_045636445.1). Classification (GTDB taxonomy): domain Bacteria; phylum Bacillota; class Clostridia; order Oscillospirales; family CAG-272; genus UBA1740. Next base: position 8,442 of record JAZTXO010000099.1, read on the forward strand.
CATCAAGAAGAAGCATTTCGGTTTCGAGGCTCAGAGTTATATTTCCCTCGGACATACTGCCTTTAGGTGCAATAGGGTAATTATTCGGCAAATCCCCGAAGGTAAAGTCGGGGAATATACAAAAGGTCTCTATCTGTGAAGCTTTATATGCAATATTACTTGCAAGAAGTATATCCGTACCCACAGCCAGATGCAATCCGTGCTTTTCAACACAGCCCATAGGAATAACGCAAACTCCCTTTGCCGCATCCCTAAGCTCGGCAAAGTCTCCGCTTGTTCTATAAAGCCAACGTGTCTCCATATAAGCTCCCCTTTCCGAAAATCCTACAAAAGTATATCATAAAAGACAAGGATTGTCAATAATATAAACCAAGGGATAATAAACCTTTTGTAAAAAACTTTCAAACTTCCAAAAAGAGCATAATGATAATCCAACTTGTCTTAAAGCCAAGCAAAAAGAAAAACTCCCTTTTTAAGGAAGTTTTTGCGGGGTTTTTAAGGGGTGCTTTTTTCAAAAAGCACCCCTTATTCCTTCAATATTCTCTTATTTTTGTGAATATTTCTTTACAATTTCCTGCATTTCAGGGAGTTTTTTCTCCATATCGGACACGAGCTTGAATTGGTTTCTAGCTCTGTCAAGGTTATGACCGGGGCGGGATGTACGGAAGTAGGTATCTCCCTCAAGGTAGTCGGTAAGGAATCTCATACCGCACTCGAAGGTCATCATAATAGCGCCGATGGGAAGAAGCTCAAGCTCACCCTCGGAAAGTCCGCCGTTTGCACCCTCGATGAAGCCTTTAACGTAAAGCTCATAGAGAGAAATATCGAAATTAACCTTGGAAAGGTCTGCTTCATCCTCAAGAGCAGTGGTAGCACCGAATCTTATAGAGTCACCGAAATCGTTTACCGAATAACCGGGCATAATTGTGTCAAGGTCGATAACGCAAACCGGTTTACCGGTAGTCTTGTCAAAGAGGATATTATTAAGCTTTGTATCGTTGTGAGTAACCTTCAAGGGAAGCTTACCTGCTTCTCTTGCCTTTTCAAGAGTTGCGGCAAATTCTTCTCTTGCCTTACAGAATTCAACCTCTTCTTTAACCTCGGAAAGACGACCGCACTTATCTTCCTTAACTGCCGCCATAAGGTTATTAAATCTTACGGGAGTGTTATGGAAATTAACTATCGTTTCGTTAAGAGTGTGTGCAGGATAGTTACGAAGAAGGCTCTGGAAATTACCGAAAGCAACCGCACTGTCGTAGAACTGCTCGGGACGCTCAACCTTATCGTAGCTTAAGCTATCGGTTACGAAGAGAATAAGACGCCAATATTCACCGTCGGCATCAACATAGAAATTCTCACCGTTTTTGTTCTTTATAACGTTTATTGTCTCTCTGTCGGGATCGCCGCCGTTTTCGATTATGCTCTTGCGAAGGAACTCGGTAACCGAAGTATAGTTATCCATAAGCTTTTCGGGAGACTTGAAAACGTTCTTGTTGATTTTCTGGAGAATGTACTCACGCTTTGCTCCGTTATTCTCCATAACAACGTACTTTGTGCTGTTAATGTGACCGCTGCCGTAAGGCTCAGCCGAAATAAGCTTACCGTCAACATTAAAGTTATCAATTATTATTTGTATCTGCTCGTTCATTGGGAATTATTCCTCCTGTTTTCCTAAAAGTGCTCCGCCGATAATTCCGGCGTCGTTCATATATTTTGCAACGCAGATTTCGGTTCTGCATTTTGCCGTATTAAAAGACATTCGCTCGATTTGCTCCCGTAAGAGCTTTATAAGATTTTCGCCCTCGCCGGAAAGTCCGCCGCCTATACACAGAACGTCGGGCGAAATAAGATTAATTACGTTTGAAATTCCAATGGAAAGATATTTTACGTAATCGGCTAAAACCGCCTTTGCCGCTGCATCTCCTTTTTCCGCTGCTCTGAAAGGAGTTACGCCGCAGACTCGCATAATATCACCGCCACACAGCTTCCACATAAGGCTGTCGCGATAAAGATTCATCATTCGCCTTGTCTCCGAAACGAAGGCTCTTACCGAGCCGTAGGCTTCAAAGCAGCCGCGTTTTCCGCAGGGGCAACGCCTGCCGTCGGCATCAATTATCATATGCCCGATTTCGGTAGGAAACCCATCCTCTACTCTTCTGATTTTGCCGTCAACGACAACTCCGCCTCCGACACCTGTGCCAAGGGTTACGGCAACAACAGTCTTTTTGCCCTTGCCCACTCCCCAAAGAGCCTCGGCATACGCAACCGAGTCGGCATCGTTTGCCAAAAATACCGGAAGGCTTGTGAGCGCTCGCAAAGAAGAGCCAAGGTCGGCATTGGTCCAACCAAGGTTTACCGCCCTTGTAACCACTCCTGCCTTTATATTACCGGGAGTAGCAACTCCAATCCATTTCATATCCGAAAGAGAAAGTTTTTGGGATCGGCACAAATCCTCGCAAAGCTTTATTATGTCGAGGGCAATTTCCTCGCAGGAGCGAGGCGCTTTCGTTTTCGCACCGAATTTACGGACTATGCTTCGGGACTCAAGGTCGACTATACCTACGGCGATATTAGTACCGCCAAGGTCAACGCCTAAACAATATTTCATATCCTCTCCACAAAACCGTCGAAAAATTAACTTACTTTAATATTATATAATATTTCATTGACAATTTCAAGGGAAAATAGTATAATATTTTGTAGAAAAGGGCAATATCAACAATTCTTTTTTACAAATTATGGTGAAATCGTATGAACAAACAAGAAATTCTAACCGTTCTTAAGGATCTTTACAAGATTACCGGCTTCAGAATATCGCTCCACGATAAGGACTATCGGGAGATTGCCGCATTTCCTGAAAAAATGAATAATTTTTGCGCAAAAATCAACTCCGACCAGGCCGAGCACGCAAAATGCGTTGAATGCGACAGAACAGCCTGCCTTACAGCGCTGAAAAACAGAGAAACCTATATTTACAGCTGCCGCTTCGGTCTTACAGAGGCGGTAAGCCCCTTATATACCTTCGGTGCTCTGACCGGATTTCTTATGATGGGACAGGTTGCTCTTCGCGAAGAGGACAAGGCTACGGCAAGGTCGCTCGCTTCCGGTGTTTTATCCGACGAGGAATGCAGACGCACTCTTCCCGACGTTCACGTAATCAACCGGGATATGATAGATTCCTACGTTCGAATAATGACCGTATGCGCGGAATATCTCACCCTTTCCAATGCGGTAATGAGCTCAAAGCCCACAGTTGCTCAACAAGCAAAAAAATACGTAAACGACAATATAGATAAAAAATTCACCATTGCGGATATTTGCCGACATCTTGATTGCTCAAAATCCACTCTGCTGACCGGCTTTAAGCGTTCTTTTGGCACTACGGTAAACGCTTACATCACCGAAAAGCGGCTGGAGCGAGCCTTGGCTCTGCTTTCCGACACGAAAAAGAGCATCAGCGACGTGGCATACGAATGCGGATTTGCCGACCAGTCCTACTTCTCAAAGGTCTTTTCGAAGCAATTCGGCGAGCCGCCAAGCGAATACAGAAACCGCACCATACAATAAATACACCAGGAGAACAAAATGAAAATTCTTCACACCTCGGATATACATATAGATTCCCCGATGACCGCAAGGCTTCCCTCCTCCAAGGTAAGGGAGAGAAGAAAGGAGCTTGTTGCGAATTTCTCGGCTCTTTGCGAAGCGGCAGTCAGGGAAAAGGCAGATGCCGTAATAATTGCAGGAGACCTTTTTGACTCCGAAACAATCAGCAAAAAGGCTCTTGATACCGTTCTTGACACCATAAGCCGAGAAAGTTCGATTACCTTCCTTTATCTTAAAGGAAATCACGAAGGCAACGCACTTTTCGAAACCGAAAGGCCTCTTCCGAAAAACCTTTTGACCTTTGGCGACGACTGGACTCCCTTTGAGGCTGACGGTATTATAATCATCGGAAGATCTATATGCTCGGAGGATATGTTTAAAAACCTTGATTTGCCCGCAGACACTAAAAATATCGTAGTGCTTCACGGTGAATTAAGAGACCGCTCGGCATATCCCGACGTTATCGGAAAGGCAGATGCCGTAGGTAAAAATATTGACTATATGGCTCTCGGTCATTATCACAGCTACTCCAGCGAAGCAATTGATTCAAGAGGCGTTTGCGTATATTCCGGCACACCGGAGGGACGCGGCTTTGACGAGACGGGTGAAAAGGGCTACGTCATACTCGACACTACCGATATGAAACACCGCTTTGTTCCCTTTGCAAAGCGTAAGCTGCATATAGTAAACCTCTCTCTTGAGGGGTTAAGGACGACGACGGAAATTTTGGACAGAGCAGAGTCGCTTCTCAAGGAAATTCCAAGATGCGACCTTGTAAGGCTTAATTTTGTCGGTGAGTATTTCCCCGAGCTTTGGCGTGATACCGACGCTATTTTGAGAAAATTCCAAGACAGATTTTATCACTTTGAGGTAAAGGATTCCTCAAAAATAAAAATTGATCCCGAAAATTACAAAAACGACAAGTCCTTCAAGGGTGAATTTATAAGAATCGTAAGCTCCGATGAAAGTCTTGACGAAGAGCAAAAGGCTAAAATCATAGCCTGCGGTCTTTATGCCTTGATGGGCGAAAGTATCTTTGATATGTGAGAGGAGGTTTTTTATGAAAATTGTCGAATGTTATATTGAAAACTTCGGAAAAATCAGCGACAAACGCTTTGAATTCAAAGACGGATTCAACGCTGTTCTTGCGGAAAACGGCTACGGAAAAACCACCCTCTCGGTATTCATAAAATGTATGCTTTACGGCATGAACGATACAAGAAAGGTAAGCCTTGACGAAAACGAGAGGAAGCGTTACCTGCCTTGGTCGGGTGCTGCCTGCTTCGGCTCAATGACAATTTCGGTAAAGGACAAGCTTTACCGAATCGAAAGAAGCTTTGCTCCCAAGGCTGCCGACGACAGCTTCAAGCTTTTTGACGTGAGCTTGGGAAGAGAAAGTACGGATTTTTCCGAAAATCTCGGTGAAGAGCTTCTTGGAATAGATGCCGACGGCTTTGAGCGTACCCTTTACCTTTCCGAAAAAAATCTCTCTCCCAAAAACGACAACCGCACAATCTCCGCAAAACTTTCCGAGCTTGTTGGCTGCGACGGTGACATAAGCAGTATGGGAGACGCTCTTAAGCTCCTTGAAGAACAACGGAAATTCTACGTCAAAAAGGGTGGAAGCGGTGAAATTGCCGACGTGCGTCTTGAAATTTCCGAGCTTGAAGAAAAACTTGGTGATATAGTTAAAGGCGAAGCGAGAACTGCGGAAACCGAAAAATCGCTGACAGCCCTTTCCGCAGAGGAAGCAAGGCTTCGAGACGAGGAAGCAAAGCTTAACAGAGAAAGAGAGGAACTTGCAAAATTAAGCAGTGCTCAAAGCTACAAATTAACTCTCGATAATATGAAAAAATCTCTTGCCGAGGCAGAAGAAAAGCGTGACGAGCTTATTGAGCTTTTCTGCGGCTCTGTTCCCACGGAAGCTGCGGTTGAGAGAGCAAAAAATCTTTCGGACGAAATAAAAAGGCTTCGCGAGACGGTGGAAACAGAAGAATCTTCCGAGTTAAAATACCTAAAAAAATGCTTTGAGAAAACAACCACTCCCGAAAAGGCGGAAGAAATAAAGCTCTGCCTTAACAGAGTGAAACAAGGAGCATACGAGGCCTCGCCGGAGGAGAAAAGATGTAAAGAAATATTTACAAAAAGAAGACCTGACAAGGAAGAGGTAACCAAGCAAATAAATGCTCTTGGAGCTTCAACGAAAGCAAATATTCTTCCTTTGGCAATAGGGGCTTTGCTTGTTGTTTTAGGCGTTGCTTTAGGTGCTTCTATATCCCCCTTACTCTTTGCGGTGACCGCTGTCGGTCTTGCTTTGGCAGCTTTCCCCTTTGCTTTAAAATCCAAGGCTAAATCGAAGAGTAAAGAAGAGCTATCTGCTTTCTACAAGTCGATTTCCCACTCCCTTCTTTTAGATACAAGGTCGGACTTCGAAAAGCTTTCCGAGACTCTTTCCCTGTTAGATATTAAAGACGACAGCTCGGAAAAAGAAAAAGAGGATATGGAGAAGCTGAAAGCCTATGCCGAGCTTTTCGGACTTGGAAGCCGTCCGCTTTCGGAGGTTGAAGAAATTCTCAGCCAATACGAAAAATACAAGGAGCTTCTTGCCGTTGAAAGATATAAGGAGCAGGCTCGTACAAAGGCAGAATATGAATTGACCGAGCGAGAGCGTGAGCTTTCACGATTTATTGGCGGATTTAAATTAAAAACGGAAAATCCCATCGAGGAAATCCGAAACGGCCTTAAGGAGTACACAAGACTTCAGGACATCATCGTTGCAAAAAGAACGGATATAGTAAATCTTACCTCAAACCACTCGGTTTCGAATATTGACGAGACTAATGTACGCTCTGCCGAAGAAATTGCAAAAAGAAGCGAAGAGCTTTCTTTAAGATTTTCCGAAATCAGCACAAGAAAAGCACTTCTTGAAAGACAGTATCGTCTGGATACCGAGCTGATTGATTCAAGAGAGGAGCTTCTTGCAAAGAAAAGAGAGCTTGAAGAAAGACTCTTAAAGCATACCGACAATCTTGAAACGGTGAAGCTCACGAAAAAATATCTTGAAGCCGCAAGGGAGAGCATGACCGCAAAATATCTCGGCAAAACCCGTTCGGGATTTGATAAATACGAGAAGCTCATAACCGGAGACGAGGGCAGCTTTGAGATGGACACCAATTTTGCCATTTCCAAAGTCGAGGGTGCGAAAACCCACACAACCGAGGCTTATAGCCGCGGAATGAGGGACATTTACAATATCGCCGCAAGATTTGCACTTATAGATTCACTATATGAAAATGAGCAGCCTTTCGTTATTCTCGACGACCCGTTTGTTGCCTTTGACGACGAAAAATCTGCTTGTGCTCTTGAAATTTTAAGAAAAATCAGCGACGAAAGGCAGATAATTTACTTTACCTGCTCCAAGTCCAGGACTTGACAAAATCATAAAAATCAATTATAATAATGAACTGACCGAGCGGGGCTGTCGCGCTATATGTTGCCGAAAGGTATTATAGCGAGGAAAGTCCGGGCATCATAGGGCAGGATAACGGATAACGTCCGCCGGAGGCGACTCCCGGGAAAGTGCAACAGAAATAAACCGCCACGGCTGTTTTAAATAATGCATAAAAGCTGCACCACGGCTGTTTTAGGTGGTGCAGAAGGCTTGAATTTCGAATCGCCGGCCGTGTAGAAACCTACGGCAAGACCGAAAGTCGGGACTTATGCACTATCAAAAACAGTCGTGGTAAGGATGGAAAGGCGAGGTAAGAGCTCACCCACTCCTATGGCAACATAGGTTTGCTGTAAACCCTATCCGATGCAACACCTTTGGTTTCGAGTTTTCGAGGGGCTGCCCGCCCTAATACCGATGGTGGCAGAGCTTTTTGCTTGAACTGCGGAGCAATTCGCAGTGAAGATAGATGACGGCTGCACGCAAGTGTACAGAACCCGGCTTACAAGCTCGGTCATTTAATTAAAAGAAAATCCCGAAAGCTACGGCTCTCGGGATTTTTTGTGTTCGTTTTATTTTATTATTGTTCGTGATTATAATTGTAGCTTACCTTAATATCCTCTAGGCCGTCACCGACAGAAATTCTCGAGAACTCGTCAGCACTTCCCACATAGTATAGCACAAAGCTTTCATCGTAATTTGAAAAAACATTATGCCCTATGGAGGTTACGGCGTCACCCATTACAACCCTATTTAAGGACTCGCAAAGAGAAAATGCATAATTATCAATTGTTTTTACTCCGTTACCTATAGTAACCTTCTCTAGTTTTGAACACTCTAAAAAGGCACTTTGTCCTATAGAAGTCACCGAATCCGGAATCACAACATTTTTCAAAGAATCGCAATTTAAGAAAGCCGATTTTTCAATAACCTTGACACCGTCGGAAATTACAAGGGTTTCCATTTGATTGCATCCGTTAAATGCACTTACCCCAATAATCTCAACGCTACCGGGAATGACAATGCTTTTAAGGGATGTGCAACCTTGAAAGGCATCTTTTTCAATAATCTCGACACCGTCGGAAATCACAACGCTTTGAAGTGACGTACACCCCTTAAATGCTTTCTCGCCTATATATTTAACGGTGTCGGGGATTATTACTGTTTCAAGCTCGGTACAATCCTCAAAGGCATTGTCAGCTATACCGACAACCTTTTTAAAGCGGTATTTCGAAGGAATTTCTATATTCTTAAAATGCTTTGCATCGCCGGCTTCAACAACGTAATTTCCGCTATCCTCTTTAAAATATTCCAACCCTTCCGTTCCTTCCCTGCAAGATGACAGCAGACCGAAGCACATAACAGCGGTTAATATCAAAATCAATGTCTTTTTCATAGTTTTCTCCTTTTTTTCATTATAACATATACATCTATGCTTGTCAAGAAAAAACGATTCGACCATTTCGTTCACCAAAATACCGCCTTTTTGCATAATATGCAAATGGTTTTGTTTTATTTTTGTAAATTTTGCCCTGTTTTCCTTGACTGGGCGATAAATTTATATTATAATAAAAGGTAATTTTGATGAGTAATCCTGCTTTTGAAAATTTCTTTCGAGACGTTAAAAAAATAGGATTTTTCGGACTTGGGAAATCGAATCTGTCTATTATTAGGCGGCTGCCGAATAATTTGGAAATTATTTTGCGGTCGGAAAGTGAGATTCCAAGAAGCGACATACCGAAAGGTATCAAAATTTCAAAAATCTACGAGGGGAATAGAGCCTTTTTAGATTTTTCGGAGGAAATTCTTTTCCTTTCGCCCTCGGTAAGACGAGAGCGAGCCGAATTTGATTCGGCAAGAGAAAAAGGTGTTCGTTTTTGCTCGGATTTTGAAGTTTTTCTTCGGGAAAACAGAAGAAAAATCATTGCGGTAAGCGGTTCTGACGGCAAAAGCACCACTACCACCATCACCGCTATGCTCCTTTCCGAAGATGGCAAAAAAACAGAGCCATTCGGCAATATCGGGAAACCCTTTTGCGAGGAGATTAACAGAAAGAGGGGATATTCCGTCCTTGAGCTTTCAAGCTTTCAGCTCCATTACGACAGACCGAGAGCTTTCCGAGCCGCTATCACGAATATTACCGAAAATCATCTTAATTGGCATAAGGATTTTGAGGAATACAAGGCTGCAAAACTTTCCCTTCTTGAAAATAGCGAATTTTCGGTAATCAACGCTGACGACCGAATACTTTCGGACTTTGCGAAGAGCAAAAGCATCTTTGCCGTGACCTCATACGAAAAGAGCCTTTCCGAGCTATCAAAGGAAATTAAAGCAGAGCTTTATTTTACCAAAGAGGGCGGAAAAATACTCCGTAACGGAGAGCCTATTCTTTCGCTTTCGGAAATTTGCCGAAAAGAAGAACATAATATAAAGAATTTTTTAACCGCCATAGCCCTTTGCGACGGACTTACAGATTATGAAAAAATACGCTCGGTGGCAAGGGAATTTTCCGGACTTGCTCACAGATGCGAGTTGTTTTTTGAAAGCGGCGGAATTAAATATATAAATTCTTCAATAGACACCTCCCCCGACCGTACCTTGGCTACACTAAAATCTCTTCCCTCGCCTATTATTCTTATTCTTGGCGGCAGAAGTAAATGCGGTGGCTACTCAAAGCTTCGGGATATTCTTAAAGCCAAGGTTTCACTTGCCATACTAACCGGGGAAAACCGAAAGGAAATTGCCGAAGAGATTCGCGGCGGGTGTTTGACGTGCGAGATTGAGAGCTTTGAAGATGCAACTCTTTATGCCGCTGCGGTTGCTAAAGCAGGCGACAGGGTGCTTCTTTCACCGGCATCGGTAAGCTACGACAGCTTTGCAAGTTTCGAAAAACGGGGCGAAAAATTCAAGGAAATAATTTTCGACTTTTACAAAAATCTTTAAAAAATACGGCTAAATGCCAACAGGAGTTTACAAAATGAAAAGAATTTTATCATTTTCTTTAATAATTCTTGCGGTGCTTTTCTGCGCTGTCAGCTGCAAAGAGGAGGATTCTTCAGTACCCGAGGGACTTCAGGTTGTAAGAATTTCCGACAGCGACGGATACGAGTTTTACGGCCCTGCGGATTGGTCTGTTGCGAACGACGGTGACATTGCCGCAAGCTATATTTCCGTTGGAAGTCAGGTAAGAGCTTCTATTACTCTTGCAAGAGCTGAAGCAACAGAGCACCCCCCCAAAGCCTATTTCGAAGCTCAAAAGGCTTATTTTGCTTACGAAATAACGGTTATCGAAGAGCCTACCGTTCCTCTTGGTAACGCTGACGGAGAGTCCTATTCTGTAATTTACAGCTTCAAATATAACGAAACCGATTACTCCTCGTGGCAGATACTGGCTAAAAACGGAGACGATCTTTTCATCTTTACCTATACTGCTATGGGCGCTGTCTCCGATACGGAATCGGATTATCAGAGATACGTCGGTGACGTTAGAAAATCGGTTGATTCCCTTAAATTCAAGGCAAAGAGCGATGATGTAGTTACGGATGATTTTCCTCACGGAACTGACGGATACAAGCTTGTTTCGGACAAAAAGGTTGCAGGATTCGAGCTTTATCTACCCAACGGTGCCGAGGTTTTAGCATCCGATGCATACGTTTTGGCAAAGCTTACAGACAAGGCGAACATCAATCTTTCAAGAGCAAATGATACCGGTGTTGGTGTTCTTGATTACGTGAAAAACCGCAAAATCAAGCTTCAGGAAATCACCGATAACGTTACGGATATTGCCGTTACCCTAAAAAACGACTACGATTCCGAAAGCTCCGTGTTTGAGGGTTGGGGAGAGGTTATGACGGTTATGCCTACCGTTGATGCCGACATTTGTTTTGGCGACATTGACCAAAGCATGATTATCGCTTATGAATACACCTACGAGTCTCAAGGCACAAAATACCACGTTTACCAGGTATTCGGAGTGGTTGAAGGCTTTATGGGTTCGGGACTTGGCGCTTCGGGTTACGTATTTACCTACACCGCAACCGAGGACGAATATGCTTCTCATCTTGATGAGATAAAGGAAATACTTCAAAGGATAGGCTTCTGATGAGAGAAATTTATCTTGACAACAGTGCAACAACGAAAATTTGCGACGCTGCATTGGAAAAATACATTGAGGTTTCAAGGAACAGTTACGGAAATCCCTCTTCTCTTCACGGATTCGGCTTTGAAGCCGAAAAGCTTCTGACTACTGCAAGAGGACAGATTCTTTCAGCTCTTGCAGCAAAGGATGCGGATATTATCTTCACCGCTTCGGGAAGCGAAGCAAACAATCTTGCAATTTTAGGCAGGGCATACGCTAAAGAGCGTTACAAAAGGGGAGCGAAAATCATTACCACCGAGGGTGAGCACGCTTCGGTCAACGAGCCTCTTGAAAAGCTTCGGGCGGAAGGCTTTAAGATAGTAAAAATTCCCACAGTAGGCGGAAAAATCAATCTTGAAGCGCTGAAAAAAGAGCTTACTGCCGACACTGTACTCGTCAGTATGATGATGGTAAACAACGAGACCGGCGCTCTATACGACATAGCTGCGGTATCAAAGCTTACACACAGTCTTGCTCCCGAGGCTCTTGTACATATCGATGCGACTCAAAGCTTCCTTAAGCTTCCGTTTACGAAAAGCTCCCTTGGAGCAGATATGATTACCCTTTCATCTCACAAAATCGAAGGCCCAAAGGGTGTCGGAGCGTTGTTGATTGACGAAAAAATCAAGAAATCAAAGGGACTTTCTCCTATAATCTTTGGGGGAGGCCAGGAAAAAGGCTATCGCTCTGGCACAGAAAACGTGCCGGGAATAGCGGCGTTCGGTGTTGCTGCCGAGGCGGGCAAAGCTTCGCTTAAAGACAGATTTTTCAAAATGCAAACTTTAAGAGAGCTGCTTATTAAAAAAATATCCGAAGATGAAGCGCTTTCTAGCATTTCGATTACCCTTCCCGAGACTCACGCACCGCACATTCTTAACATCACTCTCCCAAAAATCAAGAGCGAAACCATGCTGCACTATCTTTCCTCTATGGGAATATACGTGTCAAGCGGCTCTGCCTGCTCTTCAAACGGCGGTCATCTTTCCTCGGCTCTTGTAGCATACGGAAGATCGGCCGAAGATGCCGATTATTCTATAAGAATAAGCTTTTGCGCTGATAATTCCGAAGAGGACGTAACGGCTCTTGCCGAAGCACTCAAAGTGGGAATTTCAAAACTTGCGAGGGTGAAATAATATGGCTCAGATAACTGTAATAACCGTCGGCACGCTGAAAGAGGACTACCTTAAGGATGCGGTCAGCGAATACAAAAAAAGACTCTCGCAATATGCAAGAGTCGAGGAAATCAATATTAAAGAAGAGCGTATTTCAAACGAGGATGACAAAAGCGAAATCAAGTCGGCCCTTGATAAAGAAGCTGAAAAAATCCTTTGCTCTATACCGAAAGGCTCGGCAAAAATCGCTCTTTGCGTTGAAGGAGTGCAGTACGATTCTCCCGCCCTTGCCTCCGTTATCGGCAAATACAACGACGAATGCGGAAAAATCGCTCTTATTATAGGGTCGTCACACGGCCTTTCGGAGAGAGTTAAATCCGAGTGCAATTTAAGGCTTTCTTTTTCGAAGCTCACCTTCCCCCATCAGCTTATGCGTGTAATTCTTTACGAAGCACTCTACCGTTCATTCACGATCCTGGCAGGTAAAAAATATCACAAATAAAAACGGACTGTTTAAAAACGACAGTCCGTTTTTCACTTATTCTCTGTTCGGCCAAGCAAATAATCTACCGATACGTTAAAATAATCGGCAAATTTAATCAGAGTTGCATAATCCGCTTGCCTCTCTTCATTTTCATATCTGCTTATGGAATTTTGATTCATATTTAAATCTATGGCTAACTTAAGTTGCGAAATTTTCCGTTCCTTACGCAATTCCTTCAATCTGAACATCGACACAATTCCCCGTTTTTTTCCAAAAAATGCAAAAACCTCTTGACATAATTATACCAAAATGGTATAATCGTTTTATCCCAATTTGGGATAAAATATTTTAAGGAAGGTAGTCTTATGAACAACACAAATTTCGACCCCAACAACAATGTTCAGCCTGAACAGCCTCAAAACCAGCAACCTCAAAACCAGCAGCAGTATCAGCAGCCGCAGTATCAACAACCCCAATACCAGCAGCAGTACCAGCAGCAGTACCAGCAGCCCCAGTATCAGCAGCCTCAGT
>JAZTXO010000100.1:0-17035 GCA_045636445.1 Eubacteriales bacterium
GTGGTCCCCCTCCCTTTACACAAGGGAGGCAAGTATAGTTGCAGCCGCAAAACGGCAGAATGGAGGTAAAAATGTTAAAACGCCTACTTCGTGACAGAAAAGGAATATCCCTTACGGAAGTTGTTGTTGCTATGACGGTTGTGCTGCTAGTTACCGGTGCTGCAATTAGCGTAGTGATTTCCTCCATAAATGCCGACGTCGGCTTCCGTGATAAATACAAAGCACTCACCGCCTGCGAAAACGCCGTAGAATGTTTACGTTATTCGAAAGGTGATAAAGGTCTTTTGGAAGTTGCTTTAGGCAAAGCTGGATTTAACGTTGAAAATTCCGAATACTTTTTAGAGTTCCGTGACCATAAAGTTACAGTTACCCAAGATTACGTTGTTAAATACACCGTTGAACGCGACGGGCAAATTGTAAGCGACAAAACCCTATATACGTATAACCCAAACTAAACTTTACAAACAGGTGAAGAACAGTGATTTTGTTCAGAAAAAAAGATATTTTTAAAAAGCTAAAAGCAAAGGCTCTAGACCGCAAAGGTCTTGGAATGGAGCTTGCTATGATGGTGCTTTTGGTTGCGACCGGTTGCAGTATGTTGCTGGTGACATCGGCTATGTGGGGCAGAGAAACCCTAACCGAAAAAGAAGAAGAGCTTGTGCAAAGACTTGAAATTGACAAATATGCCGAGTTGGTGCTGGCGAAAGGAAGCGACGGATTGACGGATGAAGAAACAGCACTTTTCCCCGGTTATTCTAACGATTGGGACGGTACAAGTTCGTCGTTTGAAATAACTTACGATGGTAAAACAGTATTAGAAATTACGTTAGCAAATAGCAAAATAACAAGTTGGACATACAAAACAGGAGAGTAAAACCTGATGGCTATAATTAATCTTAGCAAAGGAAATAATGCAAGTCTTATCGGCACTGTAGTTGCCGTTGACGCGAATAACAACACCGTAAATTTCTGCTCTGCAAAAAATGACGGAAGCTCTGTTGTTACAAATTCCGTAAAATTCAATTCCAATTCTTTTGATAAAGAGTTCTTTGATAATCTTACTGAAATCGTTAAGCAAGAAATAGATAACAATCCCGATATGGATACGCAGAAGGTTTCTCTCATTTTGCCCGACCAGCTCTTCCTGCTTGACACTGTAAACATTCCCGTAATACATAAAAAGGCAATGCAGCAGTCCTTAAGCCTTGCAATCGAGGCGGTTTATCAAAATGCCGCCGACCTTAGCCTTATGACTTATGCTATTCAGCAGAATAAGCAGACGGCAACCTTTGGCATCGTTGGAATTCGCCGCGATATACTCGATTTAGCAAACGAGGCGTTTGTTAATGCGGGCGCTCCCGTAACCGGAATTACCTATATGTCAAACGCAATGGTCGATGGCGCTATGGCGTTAAACGCAAAGTTAAGAAACGATAGCTTTATGCTTATAGATATAAAAAAGAAGGTTACCCGATTTGCATTCGTGATTCGCAGCTGCACTATGGGATATTACGACCTTCCCTTCGGTTATGAGATAATGCACCGCACCCGTCTTGTGTCCGAGGACACGCTATTTGACCACCGCGCGGGAAAGCTTTTAGTCCTTAACGCTAAAGAAAAGGCGCGTAAAAAGCAGCTCACCACCGAAGCTTCTCTGACTTACGTTGGCGTAGAGGGTGAGGATGCAGAATTGGAAATTTCTCCTGAAACAGAGGTCGTAAAGGGAAGCAAAAGACTGCCTAAATTTATGCAGCGTCCCATTCCCGAAAGCGAAGAGGAATACGTGTACGAAAATTTCCGTATTTTCCTCAAGTGGGCGCTCGAGTTGATAAATAACAACCGTGACATTCTCTCCTTTGCAAAGCTCGATACGGTTTATATCAATATGCCCGACGAGTTCCGTTTCCTCTTTGACGTAGTGAATAAAAAGCAGGCGGGTAGGGGACTTAACTTTACTCCTCTTGTTTCGGAGGACTCTGATGCCGCCGCTACCGAAAATCTTGAACTTTACGGCGGATTTTCGATGAGCCGCTTTAACGAGGCAAACAACTTCTGATACCTGTCGGAACGGTTTTCTCACGAGAGTAGCTCCGGGTTTACTCGGATAAATAATTTATTTGGAGAATTTAATGGAAGAATACGTTTTTATTTGTGCCTGTGTTCTTGCGGGAATTTTGGGAGTGTGCGTCGGTAGCTTCTTAAACGTTGTTATATACCGTTTGCCAAGAGAAATGAGCCTCTCTCACCCCGGTTCTCATTGTACAAAATGTAACTATAGCCTTAAGTGGTACGATAATATCCCGGTTTTGTCCTGGATAATGCTCGGCGGACGCTGCCGCAAATGCCGCGAGCCTATTTCGGTTCGCTATACGGTGGTTGAGCTTGCGAATATGGCGTTGTGGCTTCTCTCGGTGTTGTTATTCTGGGAAAGCAGCCCTGTATACGCCGTTACCTGCGCGATAGTCTGCTCGGCTTTAATATGCATTTTCTTTATCGACCTTGAGCATATGCTGATTTTCAATCGCTTTATCATCCTTGTTGCTCTGGGCGGTATCGTAGCGATATTCTTTGACAGTTATACCGAACCTCTCGATCATATTATCGGAGTTTTGGCAGGTGGCGGAATACTTATGCTTCTGTATTTCGGTGCAATCGCCATTTTGAAGCGTGAGGCAATGGGATTTGCCGACGTAAAGCTTGTTGCCGCAGCAGGACTCTTGCTCGGTTGGCAAAGGCTTATACTCGCAATGCTCATCGGCTCTTTGGTAGGCAGTATTGTAATGCTTACTCTTAACCGTGTAAAAAATCAGGAAAAAGATGCCGAATATCCTTTCGGTCCTTTCATTTGCGGAGGTATGCTCGTTGCATTGTTTGCAGGCGAGGTAATCCTTAACTGGTACGTGGGTTTAATTTTAGGATGATAAATAATTAGAAACGGAGGTGTTGCTGTGCAAAAATATAAGTACACCGCAGTAAATCTGCAAAAGCAAAAAATCAAAGGCACGTTTATCGCCAATGATGAAAACGATTTAGCAGCCCAACTTGCAAAGCAGAGTT
The DNA here is from genome assembly GCA_045636445.1 of Eubacteriales bacterium. Classification (GTDB taxonomy): domain Bacteria; phylum Bacillota; class Clostridia; order Oscillospirales; family CAG-272; genus UBA1740. The sequence continues at coordinate 3,058 of JAZTXO010000100.1, forward strand.
TGTTTTTAATATCTGCCAAGGTTTATGAGAATGATACGCCCTCGGCGTTCTTCACTTTATCTATCGGCGGAGCAGTTTCCTTGTCGGAGCTGACAACCTTCTGCCGTCAATTCTCAATTATGCAGAATACGGGAATCGCAATTCTCGACTCGCTCGATATTCTTCGTAATCAGAACTTTTCTTCCTATTTCCGCCAACTTTTGGACGTTATTTATACCGACGTAAAGAGCGGTTTGCTCCTCTCTGACGCTCTTAATAAGCATAAAAAGGTCTTTCCCCATTTCTTTAGAAGTATGGTGCGCGTTGGCGAGGTCAGCGGTAAAATGGAGCTTGTATTCTCCTCTCTTGCCGACTATTACGAAAGCGACAAAGCCATTAAAGGCAAGGTTAAGAGTGCTTTGTCTTACCCCTTGATGCTTCTTGCAATGACTGTCGGCATCGTAATTCTTATGATGCTTGTTGTTGTACCCACGTTCCGTTCAACTATGGCGCAAATGGACGTTGAAATCACCGGAATTACAAAAACAGTGTACGAAATGTCCGATTTTGTAACCAATTATTGGAATTTTATGCTTCTTGGCGTAGTTCTTATCGGACTTTTGATATTCCTGATACTCCGTACCGAGAAGGGCGCATACTTCTTTGATAAAATGAAGATGTATATCCCCTTGGTCAAAACCGTTCAGCGAAATCTGCTTACCGCCCGTTTTGCCAGAGCCTTCGGTCTGCTTCTTTCAAGCGGTATGGACCTTAACACCGCTATGGACACGGTCGAGGTCATTATCGGCAACCGATATATGAAAAAGAAATTCCACGATGCTGCCGAGAGCGTGCGTCAGGGTATGTCGCTCACCGTCGCGTTTGAAACCTATAAGCTCTTCCCGAAGATGATGGTACAGATGGTCACCATCGGTGAAAGAACCGGTAGCCTTGACGAGGTTATGATGCGTTCCTGCTCCTTCTTTGACGGTCAGGTTGAATCCTCTCTGAACTCTATGGTTTCAAAAATTCAGCCCATAATGCTTTTGTTTATGGGTGGTATAGTCGGAACGTTGTTTATCGCGGTTTATTCGCCGATGCTGTCGATTATGAACGGTATTGCCGTTTAAAAAATTCAGCGCTATTTTCTTAAGGAGAAGTAAAAATCCTTCATTAGAAGGATATACATATTGTATTAATAATGAATACAAATTTTGAGCTATTACAATATTACGTTTACAAACGACTTATCAGCCGAAAAGAAGTCAACGGGATTTTAGATGAATGTAAGCGGCTGAAAACGCCCGTTCGTGAATTCCTTTTGGCAAAACAGAAGTTTACCGAGGCAGCCGAGCTTGAGGCTCTTGGCGAATATCTCTGTATGCCCTCTGTTGAAATCGATATGCTGGAGATAGACGAAGACCTCTTTGGTCTCTTCACCTACGATTTCATGAAAAAGCATAAGATAATTCCAATAAAGTATGACAAAAACGGCGTTCTCCTTGTCGCAACGTCGAAGCCCTTGAGCTGTCATACGCGGTCTGCCCTGGCTGTTCAGATAAACTCCAAGATAGATTACGTTCTTGTCCCCTCGCTTCAGATTGACCGCTACGTTGACTCTATTTCGGCGGTGGTTTCTACAACCTCGGCGCTGGAAGACCTTAACAGCGGTAAAACCGAGCAGCTGATCGCCACCATCAATGGCGAAGCGCCCATAATCTCTCAGGAGGATGACGTAATCAACAACCCGGCGGTTCGACTTGTTGATTCAATTATTAAGGAAGCAATTCCATATCGAGCCAGCGACATTCACATTGAGCCTTACGCAAAAGACGTACGAGTCAGATACCGTATCGACGGTGACCTGCACCACCGAGCAGAATTCCCGATCGAGGCATATTCCGCAATTTGCGCAAGACTAAAAATTCTTTCCGGAATCAATATTGCCGAGCGCCGTGTCCCCCAGGACGGAAGAATCAATATGGTTATCGGCGGTAAAGAGTTCGACTTCCGTGTTTCAACTCTTCCAACAGTTTTTGGCGAAAAGTTCGTTATTCGAATACTTGATAAAACCTCATTCCAGTTTACACGTGCCGACCTTGGCTTCACCGATGAAGAAAACCTTGTGGTAGATAAAATGTTGGCGCGTCCCCACGGTATCATTCTTTTGACCGGCCCTACGGGATGCGGTAAATCAACAACCCTCTATTCCTTCTTGAAAGAGGTCAACGACAGTAAGGTTAATATCGTTACCGTTGAAGACCCCGTAGAATATACTATGGCGGGCATCAACCAAACCCAGGTTAATACTAAAGCAAATATGACTTTCGCAACCGCCCTGCGTTCAATACTTCGTCAGGACCCCGATATTATAATGATCGGTGAGATTCGTGACGAGGAAACCGCAGAAATCGCAGTTCGTTCGGCAATCACCGGACACCTTGTGTTCAGTACCCTGCACACCAACGACGCCCCCGGCGCAATTCACCGTTTGGCAGATATGGGAGTGCAAAAATACCTTCTTTCCGATGCTCTTATAGGCGTCATAGCCCAAAGACTTGTTAAAAAGCTTTGTCCCGCTTGTAAAAAGAAGGGCAGAACCAACGCTAAAGAGATGGAAATACTCGGTATCGACGAACCTGTTAGTATCGCCCGTCCTCACGGCTGTCAGTTCTGTAACGGCACCGGCTATAAAGGTCGTATCACCATTCACGAAATGATGTATATGAACGATAAATTAAAGTCGGCTGTCATGGCGGAAACCGACCTCGAAAGCTTAAGAAAGCTTTGTGTAGAGAACGGAATGGTCACCCTTTGGGACTCCTGCCGCAATTTGGTATTTAATGGTTTAACGAGTATGCAAGAGCTTATGACTCTGAATATTGATTGATTTTTTTAAACATATATAAGAAAGAAAAAGGAGAATAATAAAATGAAAAAATTAAGACAACGCAAGGCGTTCACAATTGTTGAACTGTCAATCGTAATTGCGGTTATAGCAATTTTGGCAGCCGTTCTTATCCCAGTAATTTCAGGCGCAATCGAAAGAGCCAATGAGGTTAATGACCAATCGACGTTAGCCAACATAAACACCATTCTTGCATTAGAAAGTGTTAATACAGGCTCCCCAAATGATGCTACCGAAATAAGAAAGATAATAAAAGCCCACGGCTTGGAGCTGAAAACCAAGTCCAAAGGCAGTTATTTCTGGTATGATATAGCAAATAAGCGTGTCGTTCTTGCGGGCCTGAATGATGATGGTATCGCTCTTCCTGAGAACGAAGTTGCAGCGGTTGATGGCGCACCCATAGTTTTCGCTCTTGCCGCAGCTGAGCAAGAGCCGACTACACAAATAGGCGAATTCAAGGAAGCAAAGGATATAACAAGTCCCGAGGGCTTTGTAGAAGGTTATCTCTTCATCTCTGAGTCCTCAAAAGATGGCTTGGCAGACGCTATTTATGGCCTTCGCAATCCGGCTAACAATGACGAAATCAAAAACGCACTTGATAAAATTAACGGCTATGGAAATGACAAACTTTCCCGCGCTTTGAACGGATTTATGTCTAACACTGTGGTTATAACAAAGAATGGAAAAGTACTTAAACACGGTGATACTCTCGACGCTGGGGTTAACAGAGTTATTGTCAGTCCCGATTTTACAACAATCACAAAGGATACACTCGACGAGATTGCTAAATACGAAAACATTGTTGTAGTTAATCTCCATTCCGGTGTAACTGACATTGACAAAGAAGAGGCGGTTCCAGCTATGAAGGACCTTAAGAAACCTTTCTTTGTTTATTCCTCCAATGAAATTGGAAATATAGCCAAAGAAAACGATGTGGATGTTTTAATTTCCGTAGAGGATAAAAATGAGCTTACGCAGATTGATATTTACGACGTTATTCTTGGAGAAGGTGATGAAGAACCTACGTCGAATCTTAGTACCGACGTAGTGGTATTTAAGGGTGAAACCCTTGAGCACAAATTCTATTATTACGCAAAAGAGGGTGATGCATCAGGCTCTTACGATTTCGTCGGATATTCCTTCTTTGAAGATGGCTCTCAGCTTATAGAATTAAATTCAATAAGCTACACCCTTGGCGATGTTGAAAAATACTTGATAGATGACGAAGGACACATCAAGCTTTATCGCGTATTCAAAAAGGCAACCACAGACTTCAAAATCGGCGATTACTATTACTCCTCCGAGGCTGCGGTTAATATTATAGCGGACGTCAATACCCCAAATGAAGAAAAAATTTGGAGTAAAACTAACATATCCGGAAGTTCCGTCATCACCGTTGTTAGCCAGACTGCTGCACTTGATGGAGATAAAATAAAGATTGCCAATAAAAATATAAACGATGGCAAGGTAGAGCTTACCATTCCTGCCGGAGCAGAGCTTTTGCTTCCTTTCCACCAGGAGGATGGTGTTTACAAGAAGGAAGAAGAGAAGACAACGGAGAGTAACACCGCTGCCGTTTCCAAAGCGTTAGAGACAAACAAAGAAGAATCAACTTATAAGGGAAAAACGCAACTTTTAATTTGCAATAACATTAACCTTATAAACGACGGCACTATTTACGTTGATGCCAAGCTTTATACAAAAAGCACCGCTGTGCAGGGAAGTCTTGGTATTAAGGATGGCAAATGGAATGCCGGTGTCCTTGAGATAGACGGTACAAGTATGATTACTAACGGCGCGGCAACCAGCAAGATTACATCATACGGTATCATACGCGGCGCCGGCAGCATTTATGCAACGGATGGTGAAGTGCTGGAATCGATGACCGTTTTGGATTGGTACGGCGGCACTAATGCTTCATATAGTGTTGTATTTAAAAAAATTATGCCTTTTAACAACTGGAAGGCTGATAATATAAGCCTCAGCTTGATTATGAGCGGTAACGTTGATTATTCTGCATATGGAACCGTTAATGTTTCAGGCGATACACCTGTAAACCTCAAGCTTCTTAGCAACGAGAAGGGAGATAATGCCAAGGATAATCCTCTGTTTTTGATGGATGAAGAAGCCAAAATTATAAAAACAGCAAAAAAAGGAAAGCTTACGCTTGCCGTTGAAAGCGGAAAAATTGAGGATTGCGAAAAGGAAATAGAAATTGCTTCTTATGCTGGCATCAATTTTAAGACAATGGCGTTGCCGTTGCCCAATTTCAACTTTACTGTTGCAGAGGGTGCATCTTTAACACTTTCCCACAACAAGTACAAAGTACTTCCCGGATCTCAAGTTACCGTTAACGGTAATCTGACTCTCGCTACAACCGTGGCTATTTATAACGAATTTGATATGCATTTTGTAAAGCCCGCTAACACATATACTAAAAAATATAATTATGGTACAAACAATGACGGTTCGCCAAACTATAAAGCTTTGAGTGTAACAGGCATATTGACAGGAGAAAATATTCTGAACATTCCAACAAGTTATGGTACAGATTTCGGAAAAGCTACGCCGTTGCTTATAGGAGAAACGGGAATACTTACATTTGCAAATGGTGCGATCTTTACGGGTGAAATTAAAAGCACTCAGGCAGGCGCAAAAATCGTTGTTGAGACCGGTGCGAAGTTTGAGAATAAGGCTAAGTTATCTAAAGGTGATACTACTTCAAACGGTGAAGCCGAAGTACACGGTATTCGTGAGGGTTATTATATCAGTTTAGTGTGGTATGATGTTTACATCAATGGCTTACATACAACCGCTATAATAGCCGGCATCGATACATCGCAAGCCGGCGAATATGTATACACCGAGGGCACTGACGAATTGGGCGAAATCTATTATTGGAAATTATTGGAATAAAAAAATCAACCTTCGCTTAGGCGGTGGCTTGAACAAGCTTCTTAAGCTTTTTAATCAATATACAAGGAGCTATTATAATGGCTTTAAATAAAATTAAAATCAATATGGTAAGCAACAAGCCACCTAAGCCGGGCAAACCGAAAAAGCCTAAAAAAACAGATGGAAAAGTTGCTGAAATTATAAACAAAATAAAAGGCAAAATAGGCAAAAAACCGCAAAATCAAGTTAAAATACAAAAGCCTAAAAAAGCGGACGGAAAAGCCGCGGAAATGCTAAACAAAATAAAAGGCATAATAGGCAAAAAACCGCAAAATCAAGTTAAAATACAAAAGCCTAAAAAAACAGATGGAAAAGCCGCGGAAATGCTAAACAAAATAAAAGGCATAATGCGCAAAAAGCTTACGTGGTGGCAGATTTTGATTGTTATTCTTGCAGCGGTTTTGGTCATTAGCGGAATTGCTACCGCGATAATTCTTGGAACAATTAACGGTGGTGATAACCCCGACGGCGAAGACGATCCGGGCGCAGAGACCACTCCCGGTGATGGTCCCACAGAAGGCAGCGGTAACGAGGACGATACTCCGATAATAGATGGCGAAATCACGGATGAAGGACAGTTTAAAACCGATGAAGTAGTTGAATATTTGCTTTGCGAATATACCGAGCTTCTTTCGGGCAATAGTGTCGTTACGGCCAAAAAGGAAGAAGATCTGCCATACGGCAATAAAGCATATTACGTTTTCATTCAAGCAAGCGGAGAGCCCAACTACGATCATAGCGGTGAACACACAGGCCAGTTTACACCCGAGAGAATAAAAGAAATTTTGTTCAACAGAATGAAAAATTATTACGGCTATACAGATGAAAGCCTCGAAAGCTGCGACGTACACGTATATGAACCTGTAAAATTCACAAGAGTAAGGGTCTCTGATATTAGTCTTGAAGACGGAAACGTAACCGTAAAATATAGCGCAGGCGCTGCCGACGGAGAGCTTTCCGAGGAATATACCCTTAACGGCACATATACCCTGACCGGTATCACCTATACTTTCTCGTATAGCAATATGCCGGAGAATGAGCATTTGCTCCGTGTGGCAGAAAAGCTCTTGTCCACTGCGAAATATGAATATTATGCGGAGTACGGAACATACGTAAACACCGTCACCTTTGGCGATTCCCTGGTACTCAAGCGTATTGAGGGAACAGTAGAAGGCGAGATAGAGTAAAACAAAAAAAGTTTTATGTCGCAAATAGGACTAGCTCATTAAATTAGTCATGAAAGTCATGACCACCAGCCGTGCCGGTGGCTTGTGATAGCCCCCTTGGGGCATTCCACACGCTGAGCCTATAGGCTCGTCGAAAAATCCGCCACTTGCAGTAGTTGCCCCGCCGCCACAGATGTGGCAATCACTTAAAAAATTGCCTTCCCCTATCTTGGGGAAGGCTTTTATATCCTTGCCGAAGTCTAAAAGATTAAAGGCTCCAAGCAGTAGATCCCTCAGGCATTGTAACAGTCTCCGAATCTTGTCCGCGATTTCGGAATGACAGCTTTGTATAAAAGTCTTTGTTCCGCCTTATCTGTCATCCCGAACGGTAGGCATTATAAACGAAGACGAAAATGTTTATTGAGGGATCTCCTTTTCCGAACCTTTTGGAATCTAGGCTTTTGCAAGGAATGACAGATTTGTGAAAAATCCCTTTTGAACAAACAAAAAGGAAGAAGTAAAAACTACTTCTTCCTTTTTCTAATCACTTCTTTTTGTTGATAATATTTCGCGCTTTTTGCATAAATATCTTTATTTTATCTTTTGTTTTTACCCGGATATCTTTTACAATAACCGCGATTTCTTTGTTTTCTACCTTTTTTCTTCTTGTAGATCCATAAACAGCCTACGGCACCGCCTGCAACGACCACAGCGCCAATCAGTATAAAGACAATAAAATTATTCGAATCCGAGGTTTCAATCGGGGAATTGCAATATATGCACAATCCTTCGTCACCAAACTCGTGCTTACCAACACCCGACGGGTCGGCAACAGTATCAATTTCACCGCATACGGCGCAGGATGCGGTTAGTGTACCTGCTTTTTGGCAGGTTGCATCATTTGCCGTTTTATAATCGCCAAAGCTGTGAGGCAATTTTGCAATCGGACGAGTCACTTCCTCACCGCAAATGTTACAAACACATTCTTCTTTGCCCTCCTTAGAGCATTTTGGCGCTTCTACTTGTACCCATTCCTGGTCAGTGTGGGTGCATAAGGAGTCACGGAGCTTTTCGAAGATGTAATTATGCCCGTCATTATCGGCATACTGGTTAGCATAAGCGGCTTGAATTTCCCCAAGATAGGTTGAAGGGTCTTTTTCAAAGTTGATTTCTATGCTTTCAAATCCGGGAATAGATACTTCGGATATGTCAACAAAGGCAACTTTTTCCATCTCCAAGGTTTTATCAAGCAGATAAACGTTACAAAAGTCAATCATTTTGTCAAACAAAACGTCAACTTCAAGAGTTTTGTTGAATGCGGTAAATTTAAGACCGCGCAAGGGATTATACAATCCGAGAACCATTACCGTTGCATTCGGGTTTTGCCCGCAGATTTCCTCGACCGCTTTTACAGCTTCAACGCTGTACGCAACACATCCGTAAAGAAAACGTTCAAGCACCTTTGGAACAAGTTCTGCATTTTTGCCGAGGAGCGTGATATAGTCGTTTTTCATCTGTTGGCGGAAGCTTTGAATCGCACTTAAAATTCCGGATCGGAAATGCAGTCTGCCCAATTCGGCTCGGTATCAATGCCTTTGATACAATCGGAAACGATCAATGAAGATTCAACCTGAAACGTAATTACATCGGCATTTTTATGTATTGCGTAAGATTTTGAACCTGCTCAACTACCGTATCGGTAGCAAAAAGCAAGGAGCTTGATCGGTTTTCGTACAAACTACCGTAACCGAGATGGTCGGCAAATTTGTTTGCATAGCAGTTTTTAAAATCACCGCTTTCAGCTCCTTGCGCTCCGTAGCCGTAAGCAACGTCGCCACCGAGAGCAAGGTAGCCGGGATTTTCCGTTTTAAAATATCCAATCGGGAGAGAGTCGGAAGACAAGGAATCGTAATTTTTGTAAGTATTTTCGGAAACGTCGAGAGATTTCGTCAAAAGTGAAAACAGCTCGTCAATACTATATGACTCTTCAGCCTTAACGGGAACAACTGCCCAAAAAAGCATTCCTAATGATAAGCAAAGCGTAACAATGAACGCAGCCTTTGAGCGAATAAAATTCATAAAAAGAACGTACGGATGTTTTTGCGTTTTTAACGAAATACATCCTTCTCCTTTGTACAATATCAAATATATATAAAAGCAAATAGCTTTTTTAATTATACCTTAAAAGCAAAATCAAGTCAATAGGAAAGCATAAAACTTTTCCTTTCGCAGGAAAATCGGAATAGGCAACCTTCCGAGCCAAAATGGCTAAAATGCAAACGACCTCTCGTAAAACGTAGTCATACCGTAATTTAAGGGCTGCCTTTTGCGACAGCCCTTTCGTTTTTTATTTGTTTCTATCTCCGTAAAGCGCCCCGCAACCGAGAATTGCCTCAATTTCTGTAAGTCGGTTGTATTTCGCCACTCGCTCCCCTCGGCAGGGAGCTCCCGCCTTGATAAAAGGCGCTTCTGTTGCAACTGCAAGGTCTGAAATAAATGTGTCGTTTGTCTCTCCCGAACGGTGAGAAATTATAAACCGATACCCCGAGCGTTTTGCCAAATCAATAACGTTAAGCGTTTCGGTAAGTGTACCTATCTGGTTCGGCTTTATGAGTATCGCATTTGCATATCGTTTTGCTATGCCTCGTTTCAGCCTTTCGACGTTGGTAACGAAAAGGTCGTCGCCCACAAGCATTATTTTACTGCCAAGCCTTTCGGTTAGCATAATGAAGCCGTCCTCGTCGTCTTCGGAAAGTCCGTCTTCGATGGAAATTATGGGGTAATCGGAAGAAAGCCGCTCGTAATACTCGATAAGCTCACCCGCATCCAGAGCCTTGCCGCTTTTCGGCATTTTATATTCCTTTCCATCTACCCAACCGCTTGAAGCTACGTCAAGAGCAATTTTTACGTCGTTTGTGTCATATCCCGACTGAATTATAGCCTCGCATATAAGCTCGATTGCCTCCTCGTCACATTTTAGGTTAGGAGCAAAGCCGCCCTCGTCTCCGACAGACGTGGAATATCCCTTGGAATTAAGGATTTTTTCAAGGGTTTTATATATTTCAACTCCTGCGCGTACCGCCTCGCACACGGCAGGCATACCCGTAGGCATAATCATAAATTCTTGGATTTCAATGTTGTTTTTTGCGTGAACTCCTCCGTTTATAATGTTGAACATCGGAACGGGAAGTCGCCTTGCTCCCGATCCGCCGAGATGCTTGAAAAGCTCTACGCCCTCGCTCATAGCCGCTGCTCTTGCCGAAGCTAACGAAACCGCAAGAGTAGCATTTGCGCCAAGTCTTGCCTTTGTGCCGGTACCGTCAAGCTCCCAAAGAGCGTGGTCTATTGCCGCTTGGTTTGTGACGTTTTTTCCTTCAAGAGCAGGGGAGATTATTTCTTCAACTCCTTTTGCTGTGCCAAGTACGCTCTTTCCGCCATATCTTGGCGAGTCGCTGTCTCGCCTTTCAACCGCCTCGTATTTTCCGACAGAAGCGCCCGACGGTACTGAAGCCGATGCCCGTAGTCCGCACGAAAGCTCTATCGTTGCTTCTACGGTTGGTGTTCCGCGAGAGTCGAGTATTTCTCTCGCACATATTTTTTTGATTTCGCCGTTGTTTTGCATAAAATTCTCCTTCAATAAGTAGATTTCCCCATAGATTGTTGACCAATATGAAAAAAATAAACAAAAAAGGCCTCTATTTCCGTCTTTCGTCAGATTTAGTAGGCCTATTTTCTATATTACTTGTTAATTTCGTTTATAACTTCAACGTACGTATAAAGTGAGCCAAGGCAGCAAAGAGCGGTTTTCAGTTCTTTCGCTCTTTCTTTTCCAAGGCGTAATGCCTCGCCAATATTTTCTGTTTCTTCTGCCTTTACGCCCTTGCCGCACAGCACCTTGGCAAAGTCCGCAGCCGAAAGAGCTCTGGGATTGTCCGGAGTAATGGTAAACGCGTCGGAAATAACCTCTGACATACTGTCGGCAATAGCGTTATAATCCTTATCTTTTAAAACTCCCGAAACAAGCACAAGCTTCCTGCTGCCAAAATATCTCTTTATGCTTTCAACCGCAGCGCAAATTCCCTCGGGGTTGTGAGCTCCGTCAAATATGACCGTAGGCTCTCTTCCGATTATCTCGAATCTTGCTCTCCATTTAGCAGAAACAAGCCCCTCTCTGATAGCTTCATCAGGAATGTTAAGTCCCTGCTTTTTGAGAATTTCTATACCCTCTAAAACAAGAGCCGCATTTCTCGGCTGATAGAGTCCAAGAAGCGAAATTTCAATATTTTGTAAAGTTTTGTAGTCAAACACGCTACCTTCAAGGTCGGTTTTTGTGATTTTCAAGGCGGAGTAATCTGCATAATAAATGTCAGAACCACGCTCGCCTGCTACCTTGGAGATAACTTCCTTAACTCCCTCGTCCTCGCCGCCGAAAAGAACCGGGGCGGAATCTTTTATAATTCCCGCTTTCTCAAATGCAATTTTTTCGGGTGTATCGCCAAGAAAAGCGGTATGGTCAAGTGATATTCCGGTTATAACCGAAAGGTAGGGATTTCTTATTACGTTGGTGGAATCGAGCCTGCCGCCCATTCCGCATTCAAGAACGACAACGTCGCACTTCTCTCTTTTGAAATACTCGAATGCAATAGCCGTAATAAGCTCGAACTCGGTAGGCTTGTCCACCATAGCATCGGCAAAAGGCTTTACGTATTCGGTAATCTCGGCAAGAGTTTGGTCGGGAATATCCTCACCGTTAACTCTCATTCTTTCATTAAAGCGATAAATGAAAGGCGAGGTGTAAAGTCCGACCTTGTAGCCTGCTTTGCGAAGCACCGACTCGGTCATAGAGCAAAACGAGCCTTTTCCGTTAGTACCTGCAACGTGAATGAATTTCAATTCCTTTTCGGGATTGCCGAGGGAATCGCAAAGGGTGTTTATTCTTTCAAGACCCGGCTTGCAGAAAGTCCAGCTTATGCCGTGAATATATTCAAGAGCCTCATTATAGGTCATTTGCTTTTCCTCTCGTATTTTGAAATCAATTTGTTAAATCCGCTGTTGCGGCATAGAAGTATAAGAATTAAAATTTCAATAGGGGCAATTATAAGGTACAAAGGGATTCTGAAAAGAACAGCCCACTGGTAAAACTGAAATAGACCGATAGGCTTTATTATCATAGAGCCTATAACGTGTGCAGCGCCGCCCGCAGCTGCAATCTGCAAAGCTCCTCTTTTTTTAATCAGGTATTGGGAAACTGCTCCCGACACTATACCCACAGAAATTGCACCGACGGTGACTACAAGATTTGGCGGATAAATCTGAGCCGAAAGAAGATAGCTTATTAAATCGGAAAGTCCGCCGACAATTCCGCCAACGTAAGGGCCAAAGACTACGCCCGACAGTATGATTGGCAGATTTTCAAAGGTAATTCGAAAGAGTCCGCCGCCAAAATTGAGTGCAGTTTTGCAGAATATGCCGATAACCACGCTCATTGCCGTCATCATAGCCGCAAGAGTCAGTTTGCCTATTGTAAGGCTGCCGGATTTTTTTTGCATAAAAAAACACCTCCGTAATACAGATTTTACATCTCAGTACCGTGAAGGCGATAGAGCACGAAGGCAGTATTGTCTTATAAGGCAACAGTGGGATGCGAAAATTACACCGCAGGAGTACCATCTCCATTCGTCTATGTGACAACTCCCCGTTCACACAGCACTAAAAGCGCGCAAATTTCTACTCTGTTTATGTATGACAGTAGTATAGCACAAACCTTGAAAAAATGCAAGTGAGTTTTTAAAAAAGCTTATTTTTATGGGTGTGCTGACAAAAAAAGCCAAACAAGGGATGATGTCAACAAGTCGTTATAGCCTCACATTGCACGATATTCTTACTTGCCTATTTCTTCCGCAGAAAAATCAGATAAATATAAATAATGATTTTCAAAATTGCTGTTTGGTCATTTTAACCGCTAATCAAAGAAAAATAAACAAAAAAGCGTCTCAAAAAATAACAATGTTAAAACAACTCGCCAAAATTGATAAAATTTTAGCAAACCTCTTGTATATTTGAAAATAATGTGCTATAATTATCGTTGGTGTGGAAGGCTTTCACATCGAAGTTTATTTAGATTATAAAATTTTTTATATTTTGGAGGATTTTCAAAATGGCAAATGTTAAGGTTGCAATTAACGGCTTCGGCCGTATCGGACGTCTTGCTTTCAGACAGATGTTCGGCGCTGAGGGTTACGAGATCGTAGCTATCAACGACCTCACCAAGGCTTCTATGCTTGCTCATCTTCTTAAGTACGACACTGCTCAGGGTCGTTACGACGGTCACACCGTTGTTGCTGATGACGAAGCTAACACCATCACCGTTGACGGCAAGGTTCTTAAGATCTATGCTGAGAAGGACGCTGCTAACTGCCCCTGGGGCGAGCTTGGCGTAGACGTTGTTCTTGAGTGCACCGGTTTCTACTGCTCCAAGGATAAGTCCATGGCTCACATCAACGCTGGCGCAAAGAAGGTTGTTATCTCCGCTCCCGCAGGCAATGACCTCAAGACCATCGTTTTCAACGTAAACAACGAAACTCTTACTGCTGATGACCAGATCATCTCCGCAGCTTCCTGCACCACCAACTGCCTTGCTCCTATGGCAAAGGCTCTTAACGATTACGCTCCTATCCAGAGCGGTATCATGACCACCGTTCACGCTTACACCGGTGACCAGATGATCCTTGACGGTCCTCACAGAAAGGGCGACCTCAGACGTGCAAGAGCTGGTGCGCAGAACATCGTTCCCAACTCTACCGGCGCTGCAAAGGCAATCGGTCTTGTTATTCCCGAGCTTAACGGTAAGCTCATCGGCGCAGCTCAGAGAGTTCCTACCTGCACCGGTTCTACCACTATCCTTATCGCAGTTGTTAAGGGTAAGGACATCACCAAGGACGGCATCAACGCTGCAATGAAGGCTGCTGCT
>JAZTXO010000101.1:0-8210 GCA_045636445.1 Eubacteriales bacterium
AGCCATCGGGGAGCTCGCTCACCAGTGGCGAAGCGATAAATCTTCACCTTTGGTGAATACCCCTCCGCATAACGTTTTTGTCTCAGTCGGTCGGTTTAAAACACTACACTTTAACGTACCGGTGTTACGAAAACGGCATGATTGACTTTTGAATTATTATATGATATAATTTATATATAAATTTATCGGGAGGTAGGTATGAAAAAAATATTTTCTTGTATCCTAGTGATCGTTTTCACAGTTGCGGCTTTTACTTCCTGCGGCTACAACAGAATTATGCGTAAGCACCTTTCCGATCCAAGCAATTATCGTACCACTAACGTTATATTAAGCGATGTTTGTATTTACGATTCGGAATCCCATACCTTCGTTTCTTGCTCAAACATGGCAGATTACCTTGATCACCATGTATATTTTACAGTAACATTCGAAACCTACGAGGATATCGCATTGTTTATTGGTGCAACACCCAACAAAGATTATCCGATAAACGAATTTGTATTCGATCTGGTTGTTTTTTCAGAGAATAATAAAATACTTTATGAGAACGGCTTTTACGATGATTTTACTTTAGGTGAAAAAATAACCCTTTCAACCTCATACTTTATTTATATGGATGGAGAATTTTTTGACGTTGCTATGGTTGAGCATAACGAAACGGTATATTTAAGCTTTGATGAAGGCCTGAAAAACATAATTGATTTTATGGATGAAAATAAAAGCTGGTTTTAACAGGTTATACTACAAGTAAAAAAAAGGACACTCAACGGTGTCCTTTTTACTTTTCTTTTGGTCTGAAAACTCCTGTGTCGGATTGCATTACCGAGCCTTGAATTATAGATGTCATACCGAATTTTTCACGGATTGTATCTATGGTTTCTTCCCTCTTTTTGCTCTTTACACGATCCTTGTAATCATCTTCACCGAAAATGTCTATCTGCTCGGCGTAAGATTCTGCGTGAACAAGATTTGCGGCAGTTACAGTCAACATTCGAATAGGCTTCCCATTAGGCCATTCGTCAAGAAGAATGGCGTAGGCTGTTTCGGCAATACGCTTTGCAATATCGCTGGGGGGATTCTGCGGTCTTTGCCTTTGAAGAACACGAAGAAATTCATCCTTAACCGTAAGCTGAACCGTTTCGCACATCATACCGCTTCGACGAAGTCTTGCGGCAACGTCATCGGACAGATATTCTATACCTATTCTGCACTCCTCGAAGTTGGTAAGATCGTGGCGGAAGGTCATTCCCGATCCAACGCTTTTAGCATCCTCACGCTCGGATGAAACCGGACTGTCGTCAAGACCGTTTGCGTACTTATAAAGCATATCACCCATTTTACCGAAGCGACGCTTCAAGGTTTCGGGATTAACCGATGCAAGTTGTCCTACGGTCTTAATCCCCATTGAAGAAAGCTGCTCCGTTGTCTTTTTGCCAACAAAAAGAAGATCCGATGCAGGAAGAGGAAATACAATCTGCCTGAAATTTTCTTCGTTAATTACAGTAATTGCATCCGGCTTTTTATAATCGCTTCCAAGCTTTGCAAAAACTTTATTAAAGGAAACGCCGATGGAAACAGTAATTCCAATCTCTTCCTTAACCTCTTTTCTGATACGCTCGGCAATCTCCTCACCCGAGCCAAAAAGCTTTCTGCTTGCTGTAACGTCAAGCCAACTTTCATCAATTCCAAAAGGCTCAATCATATCGGTATAGCGGGCGTATATTTCGTTTACCCTTTTTGAATACTCGGAATAAGCCTTGTAATGAGGCTTTGCAATAACCAAATCTGGGCATTTTTTTCGTGCGGAATAAACAGTTTCGGCAGTAACTATCCCATAACGCTTTGCAAGTTCGTTTTTTGCCAGAACAATGCCGTGGCGATCCTCCTCGCTGCCGCAAACCGCCATAGGTACACCCGAATAGGCGGGGTTTAATGCCGTTTCAACAGATGCAAAAAAGCTGTTGCAATCACAGTGCAATATTACCCTTTTCGCCATATTCGACTCCTCTTTTAATTAGATTTTCGGCTGATTTTCGCGCCCTCTTTAAGTGTAAATATAAATTCGCAGCTTTCGTCTTCGGATTCAACCCAAATGCTCTCACCGTGAGCATCTATTATGGTTTTGGAAATATAAAGTCCGAGTCCTACACCACTCTTATCAAGTCCGCGGCTGGCATCAGCCTTATAGAAACGGTCAAAGACCATTTTCTGCTCTTCTTTTAGGATTGTTTCACCCTCGTCAAACACCGAAACTCGGATTTTTTTAGAGGACGTGCGGCCGATTGAAATTATAAATTTACCGCCCGGTCGGGCAAACTTAATAGCATTGTGACAAAGATTATAGATAACCTGATGGATTGCGTCCTTGTCGGCATTTACTATCATTACGTCTTCATCGGTGTTAAATTCAACGTCAAGTTTCTTTTCGTCAATCTTCTGCTCAAAGGAAATAAGAATAATTCTTGAAAGCTCGGCTACGTCAAAGTCGGTAAAGCTAAACTTTCTCTCACCCGATTCAAGCTTTGAAATGTCAAGAAGCTGCGAAACAAGACGGGAAAGTCTATGAACCTCTGCGGAAATGACTCCGAGGTAATATTCGTGTTTTTCGGGAGGAATTGCACCCGAAGTTATTCCGTCAATAAAGCCGGAAATCGTGGTCATTGGGGTTCGTAGGTCGTGGGAAACGTTTGCAAGGAAGGAATTTCGCATTTTTTCAAGGCTGTCAAGGGATTCTGCCATTTCGTTAAAGGCGATGCCAAGTTTTGCAACCTCGTCCTTACCGGCAACCATTATTCTTGTGGAGAAGTCGCCCTTTGCCATTTTAGAGGCCGCCTTTGTCATTTCACGAAGAGGATGAACTATTCTTTCGGTAATAAAGTAGGCTGCAATAAAGGCTGCAAGCATTACCCAGAGAGCACTGTTTAAAATAGCCTTTCTCGTAACGACCACAAGGTTATCTTCTCTGATGGTAGAAGCGATAGAGGCAACGTAACCGCCAACCTCGCCGTCAATCATTATAGGCTTCAGATAAACCAAAGATTTACCTGGCAAAAAGCCACCTATATCACCGTTATGAACGTAGCATTCTCTTCCGCTTTCGAGAACCTCGCCATCAAATAGTTCCATAGGAATTATGCCTAAATTTTTACCCGTATTGACCTCTTTTTCACCGTCGGTTACGGTTGAAAGAATTATAGAGTTATTCTTGTTTACTATAAGAATATCGTATTGGGGATCGGTCTTAACAATCGTTTCAACAGTTTTGGGCAAAAGTCCGTTTATAACAGCTATTTCAATATTTTCTATTGCTTCATCGTTTATGTAATCAATAACTATTTCAGATGCTGAATCGAGCCTTTTTCTTCTCGTATCGTCAGCGTATTCGCTAACCAGCGTACCTATAATTCCCGAAATAATCAAAAAGCTTATAAAAACGATAAGTACAAAGGCACAAATATGCTTTGTGAATGACGATTTAAACATTTCCGATCTCCTTTCGCATTTTTTTACATTAATTTTATCACAGATAACAGTGTAAGTCAAATATTTTTTGTTAATAATGTTGACTAGGAGTTAATTTTATGCTAAAATATGTAAGATAAAATGCAATCACCGAAAGGAAGTACATAAAAATGATAGTTACAAGATTTGCTCCCAGCCCTACAGGCTATATGCACATCGGAAACCTTAGAACAGCTCTTTATTCCTACCTTATCTCTAAGCACGAAGGCGGCAAGTTCATTCTTCGAATAGAGGATACCGACAGAGAAAGACTTGTTGAGGGAGCAACAGACGTTATCAAATCCACCCTTGCCATAACCGGACTCCGCTATGACGAAGGTCCTGACGTTGGCGGCGAGAATGGCCCTTACGTTCAGTCCGAAAGAAAAGAAATATATATGGAATATGCAAAAAAGCTTGTTGAGCTTGGATACGCATACTACTGCTTCTGCACCAAGGAGCGTCTTGATGCCCTTCACGAAGAGGATGCTGTTGGCGGCTACGACCGTCATTGCAGAAATCTCTCTAAAGAAGAGGTTGAAGCTAATCTCAAGGCAGGACTTCCCTTCGTTATCCGTCAAAAGATGCCTCTTACCGGTGTTACAAGCTACCACGACGAGGTATTCGGTGATATTTCTATGAACAACGAGGAGCTTCAAGACCAGATTCTTATGAAGGCTGACGGCTTCCCCACCTACAACTTCTGTCACGTTGTTGACGACCACCTTATGGGAGTTACTCACGTTGTACGCGGCTCGGAGTATCTTACCTCGACTCCCAAGTACGTACTTCTTTACGATGCTTACGGTTGGGAAAGACCTACCTATGTTCATCTTCCCTTACTTATGGGTAAGGATGCGGAGGGTAATATCTCCAAGCTTTCCAAGCGTCACGGTGCGGTTTCATTCCAGGACCTTGTAAACGACGGCTATCTCCCCGAAGCAATCATCAACTACATTTCTCTTCTCGGCTGGTGTCCCAAAAATTCCGAAACCGAGTTCTTTACCTTAAAGGAGCTTGAAGCCGCATTTACTATTGACGGTGTTTCAAAATCCCCCTCTGTTTTCGACTACGAAAAGCTTCTTTGGTTCAACGGTGAATATATTCACAAGATGACCGACGAGGACTTTAACGAAGCTGTTGAAAAGTTTATAAAAATTGAAATTCCCGAAAATATAAACAAGCAGAAAATGCTTTCTCTTCTTAAGACCAGAATTTCCAAGTTCTCCGAGATTGACGAAAAGAAGGATTTCTTTATCACTCTTCCCGAGTATGACAAGGAGCTATTCTTAAACAAGAAGAACAAGATTGCTGATTTTGAAATCGTTAAAACCGTACTTAATGAGGCTAAGGAAATTCTTTCGGGCGTAGAAAGCTATGACAACGATACCCTCTTCGCTTCCCTTATGCCTATTGCGGAAAAGCTTCAGATTAAGACAGGTACTCTTATGTGGTGCGTTCGTATTGCCGTTTCGGGTATGTCTGCAACTCCCGGCGGCGCTACCGAAATTATGGAAGTTATCGGTAAAGAAGAGTCTCTTAAGAGAATCGATAAGGCGATTGAGAAGTTAGCGTAACGACGATATTAAGTCGCTTTTTGTAAAAAGCTCCGCAAAAACTTTATAGCAGGAATATATTTTAAGGCGAGTCCGTTTCTGGACTCGCCTTTTGTTTGTATAGCGAATACTTAGAAAAAGGCTTCGCTATACAAAAAGTCGATGCTCGGATTTCCCCTTGCATCGACTTTAACTTATTTAGTTAATCAAGTTCCTTTTTACCTGTATAAAGCTCGTAATATCTGCCCTGCATTTTGAGAAGGTCGTCGTGGTCTCCACGCTCGATAATTTCGCCCTGCTCGAGAACCATAATCGCGTTTGAATTACGGACTGTGGAAAGGCGGTGAGCTATAACGAAGGTGGTTCTGTCCTTCATAAGTCTATCCATACCGTGCTCGATATGTCTTTCGGTTCTGGTGTCTACCGAGCTGGTCGCTTCGTCGAGAACAAGGATTGGAGCTTTTGAAAGAGCTGCTCTTGCAATATTGAGAAGCTGACGCTGTCCTTGGGAAAGATTTGCTCCGTCGCCCTCAAGGACTGTATCATACCCCTTTTCAAGACGCATAATGAAACTATGAGCACTAGCGGTCTTTGCGGCGGCAATAACCTCTTCGTCGGTTGCATCAAGTCTGCCGTAACGGATGTTTTCCATAACCGTACCGGTAAAGAGGTGTGTATCCTGAAGCACCATCGCAATATTCTTACGAAGGAATTCCCTGCTATACTCCTTTATGGGTCTTCCGTCGATGGTTATAGTTCCGTCGGCAATATCGTAGAAGCGGTTAAGAAGATTTGTAACCGTGGTTTTTCCGGCGCCGGTCGAGCCAACGAAGGCTATTTTCTGCCCCGGCTTTGCGTAAAGGGAAATGTTCTTAAGAACTACTTTATCGGGATTATAACCGAAGGTAACGTTCTCCATAATAACGTGTCCCTTTATAGGCTCGATTGATGCGTTTTCAACATCCCTCTCCTCGGGAGCTTCGTCCATTACCTTAAACACTCTCTCCGCACCGGCAAGGGCTGCGAAGAAGGTTGAAACCTGCATTGATAGCTGGTTTATCGGCATTGAGAACTGCTTTGAGTAATTTGCAAAAACACCAAGTGCGCCGGGAGTAATTCCGTTATACACGCAAATAACACCACCAACACCGAGAGTTACCGCATAGGAAATAAGGCTGATATTGTGCATTATAGGGCCTGTTACACCGCCCCAGAACTGAGCTTTTTCCTGCTTTGAACGCAAGTCTTCGTTGATAAGCTCCATTTCCTCAATACACTCGTCCTCGTGGTTAAAGACCTTAATTACCTTCTGACCGCTGATAGTTTCCTCAATGTAGCCGTTTACCGCACCGAGAGCCGCCTGCTGCTCACCGTAATACTTCGAGGAATTCTTACCGATAACGCCTACCGCAAAGATAAGAAGCGGCACAAAGAGAACTGTTATAAGAGTCAGCCAAATATTGGTGGTAAGCATAAAGATAAACGTTCCCACAAGGCTTACAACACCGCTGACAATCGAAGTAAGAGAGTTATTTAACATTACGTCGATATTATCAACGTCATTTGTGAATCGGCTCATTATCTCGCCCGTAGGATGAGAATCGAAATACCTTACGGGAAGGGTTTGAAGCTTTTTAAAGAGGTCGTTTCTTATACTCTGTATTGAGCCTTGGGAAATCGAGAGCATAAGTCTTGACTGAAGGTAGCTTCCGAAAGCGGAAATAAAGTACACTAAACCAAGAATTATCAATGCACCGATAACGTAAACGCTGACCGCACCCAAGGTGCTTGACATAATCGACTGAAGCAAGGGAGTCGAAACAAATCCCTCTATAATTCCGTCGGCAGCCTTTTCGAGAGCGCTGGGATCAAGCTCCTTTGCGGGATATACCGCAAGAGTAAGCCTATTAATAATCGGAGCAATAAGGTATCCTCCGCAAAGGGAAGAAACGGTTGTAAGAATCATACAAACAAACACAAGAATAAGTCTCAACTTGTATTTGCCTACGTAGGAAAGAAGTCTTTTTACCGTCTTTCCGATGTTTTTCGGCTTTCCCTTTGCTCTTGGGCCGGGGCCGCCTCTTCCCGGACCACCGCCACGGAGTGACTGACCGTGGGAGACGCTGTTATATTGCTTTTTAAGTTCTTCTAAGGTTCTTGCCATAACTTACGCCTCCTTCTTATCCATCTGGGAATAATAGATTTCACCGTACTCGGCATTGCTTTCAAGAAGCTCTTCGTGTGTTCCGATTCCGGTTATTTTTCCGTCGTTCATAACTATTATTGTATCGGCATCCTTTACCGAGCTTATACGCTGAGCGATAATAAGCTTTGTACAATCGGGAATCTCTTCCCTAAACGCCTTACGTATCTGAGCCTCTGTTGCGGTATCGACGGCACTTGTGGAGTCGTCGAGAATAAGTATTTTCGGCTTTTTAAGAAGCGCTCTTGCTATACAAAGCCTCTGCTTCTGTCCACCCGAAAGGTTTGTTCCGCCCTTGTCAAGCTCGGTTTCGTAGCCCTCTTTAAAGGTTGAAACAAACTTATCCGCAGCAGCGTATTTAGACATTTTCACTATCTCTTCCTCAGAAGCTTCCATATCGCCCCAACGAAGATTATCTCGGATAGTTCCAGCAAAGAGAAGATTTTTCTGCAGCACCATACCAATGCCGTCACGAAGATTAACAAGAGAATAGTCCTTAACGTTCACACCGTCAACAAGAACATCGCCTGCGTCGACGTCATAAAGTCTCGGAATCATAGAAACGAGAGTAGTCTTACCGCAACCTGTCGAGCCGATAATACCAACCGTCGCTCCCGCAGGTATTTTAAGGTTTATGTTTTCAAGAACTGCTTCCTCGCTGTTTTTATAATAACGGAAGGATACGTTTTTAAATTCAATATCGCCCCTTGTAACCTTTCTTTCGCTATCAGCCGTCAAGCAATCCTGAATGTCGGGATTCTCGTCAAGAACCTCGCAAATTCGCTTTGCCGAAACCGAAGCACGCGAAATAGTTTGAAACATCATCGCTATCATCAAAATCGAAAAAAGCATCTGCGTAAGGTAATTAATTGCCGCCATAACCGTTCCGGGCAGCATACCCTGCGTATCTGCGCGCCAACCGCCGATAAGTATTACCGCCATTATTGACA
>JAZTXO010000102.1:0-3155 GCA_045636445.1 Eubacteriales bacterium
CAGCACACCACATCAAAATATGCGGATGTAGATATCGTTATTATCGCCGCCTGCGGTGAGCGTGCCGGTGAAGTTGTTGAAACGCTTACTGAGTTCCCCGAACTGACTGACCCTAAAACCGGTCGTTCGCTTATGGAACGCACCATTATTATATGTAACACCTCCTCTATGCCGGTTGCTTCCCGTGAGGCTTCGGTTTACACTGCGGTAACACTTGCTGAGTACTATCGTCAGATGGGGCTTCATGTTCTTATGCTTGCAGACTCAACATCACGCTGGGCACAGGCGATGCGTGAAATGTCGGGCAGACTTGAAGAGATTCCCGGTGAAGAGGCTTTCCCTGCATATCTTGAATCTTATATTGCAGCATTTTATGAAAGAGCGGGTTATGTGCGCTTGCCCGACGGTAGCACCGGTTCCGTTACCATCGGCGGTACTGTATCCCCCGCAGGCGGCAACTTTGAAGAGCCTGTGACTCAGGCAACCTTAAAGGTTGTAGGTGCTTTCCACGGTCTTTCCCGTGAGCGTTCGGATGCAAGAAAGTATCCCGCAATTGACCCGCTTATCTCTTGGTCAAAATATAACAGCGTTATTGACAACGAAAAGTTAGAATTTTGTAAAAGTATTCTTCATCACGGCGACGAGATTGGTTCTATGATGAAGGTTGTTGGCGAAGAAGGTACTACTCTTTTAGATTATATTACCTTTTTAAAATCCGAAATGCTTGATGCCGTTTATCTGCAACAGAACTCCTTCGATTTGGTTGACGCAAACTGTGGAAGATTGCGTCAGCGCTATGTTACCGATAAGCTGGTATATGTTCTGGGCAGTAATTACGCTGTGGAAAATAAAGACGATGCGCGAGCCTTCTTTAACCGTATGCGTCAGAAATTTATCGACTGGAATTATACCGAGTTTGAGAGCGAAGCGTTTGAAAAAGCAGAATCTGAAATTGATGCATTGTATCGTCAGGGTGCCGGTAAATTAGTCACACCGGCGGAAAAACTATTAAAGGACGGTGAATGAGAGTGAACAAAGTATATAACCGAATAGAATCCATTACAGGTAACGTTATCACTGTCCGAGCAAATGATGTTAAGTATAAGGAATTGGCGCAGATAAATACACGTTTTGGCAAGTCCTTGGCCCAGGTCAATAAGATTGAGGAAGATATTGTGTCTCTACAAGTCTTTGCCGGCGGTCAGGGTGTCTCCACAGGAGATGAAGTTCGTTTTCTCGGCCACGAAATGCGAGTATCTTTCAGTGAAGATTTGTTAGGTCGTATTTTCAACGGCTCAGGTGAGCCGAGAGATAAAGGCCCCGCACTTACGGAAAATATGAAATCTATCGGTGGCCCCTCTGTTAATCCCACTAAGCGTATTCTTGCCAACCGAATGATGAGAACCAACATTCCTATGATCGATATGTTCAACACCTTGGTTGTTTCTCAGAAATTGCCCATTTTCTCCATTTCCGGCGAGCCGTATAACCAACTTCTTGCCCGTATTGCAATGCAGGCTGAGGCTGATGTAATCGTACTTGGCGGTATGGGACTTAAATATGATGATTTCTTGTATTTTAAGGATGCATTATCCAAAGGTGGCGCTTTAAGTAAAACCGTTATGTTCATCCATACTGCTTCTGACCCTACCGTTGAGTGTATGATGATTCCCGATATGGTATTGGCGGTAGCAGAACAGTTTGCACTTCAGAATAAAGACGTATTGGTGCTCCTTACCGATATGACAAACTTTGCTGATGCTATGAAAGAAATTGCTATTACTGGTGAACAGGTACCTTCTAACCGTGGTTATCCCGGTGATCTTTATTCTCAACTTGCATCACGTTATGAAAAGGCAGTTGACTTTGCTGATTCCGGCTCAGTTACCGTTTTAGCTGCTACTACTATGCCTGGGGATGATGTAACTCATCCTGTCCCCGACAATACAGGCTATATTACAGAAGGTCAGTATTACCTTAAAGGCGGTCGTATAGAGCCTTTCGGTTCTCTTTCCCGTCTGAAACAAAACGTAAACGGCAAAACACGAAAAGACCATCGAGCACTTATGGATGCAATGATTCGACTTTATTCTTCTTACAAGGAAACGCTTGAAAAGAAAAACATGGGCTTTTCTATGAGCCGCTGGGATGAAAAATTGCTGAAATACGGTGACCTTTTTGAAAGCAAACTAATGTCGCTATCCGTTAATCTTCCGCTTGAAGATGCACTTGATTTAGGATGGGAAATTTTAGCTGATTGCTTCGAAAGACAAGAAACCGGAATTAAGTCAGACCTTACTGATGAATTTTGGCCTGAAAGTTAAGGAGGTCTGTAGTTTTGGCAAAAATCAAACTAACTAAAAACGAGTTAAAGGTACAAAAGGACGCACTTAAAATGTACCGCAGATATTTGCCTACTCTGACACTGAAAAAGCAACAACTCCAATCAGAGATCCGCACAATTGAAGCCCAGGCGAAAGCTGTGAGAAAAGAAAGAGAAAATCTTGAATTCGGGTTTAGGGAATGGATTGCTGTTTTTAGTGAAATGGATGCCTTCCCCGAAGGAATCATAACCGTCAGCAATATTCGAAAAGGAAAAGGAAATATTGCAGGCGTGGATATTCCTACATTTGAGGGCGCGGATTTCTCGCGAGGAGATTATGATCTTTACGAAACACCTCTTTGGGTGGATATCGCCGCAAACCATATGGAGAAGGCAATATCCCTTGATTTAGAGGCTGAAGTGTTAGATGAACAGGTTAGATTATTAGAGATTGAATTACTTGCAACCTCTCAAAGAGTAAACCTGTTTGAAAAGGTTAAAATCCCCGAAACCGAGGAAAATATCAAAAAAATATCGATTTATATGGCAGACCAACAGGTTAATGCCGTAGTGCGTTCAAAAATATCAAAACGCAAGATAGCCCTTCGTAATGCTGTGGCTTCCGAAAAGGAGGTTTATTCATTATGATAGTGCCTATGAAAAAAGTATCTCTTATTATCAGAGAAAATAAAAAGAATGAAACCCTGAAAAAGCTTCGCAAATTGGGAATTGTCCACATTGAGATAACCGAAGGATCCGGTGAACGACTCGCCTCACTCCAAGAACAAATTGCTTTGCTTGAAAGTGCGATCTTTACGATTGGCAAGAAGAA
>JAZTXO010000103.1:0-22349 GCA_045636445.1 Eubacteriales bacterium
TTTACGCTGAACTGACCGCATTTCTCGGTTTTTAAAAGTTCGGTAAAGCTTCCCCGCACATCTTCGTTCATCTTCAAAGAAAAAGAAATCTTTTCCTTTGGCAAATAAGAAAGATAAGTGCTGTATAGCTTCTTTGCAAAGCTTCCGCAAGGAATTTCGGGCATAACAAGGGACTTTGGTTGATTTGCAAAAGAATAAAGAAGGTCTACTATTTCTCCGAGAGTCGCCTTATGGGTTATAGGAGCGGCGCAAAAACGACCTTTTTCGCACATAACGGTATCGATACCGTCAAACTCGCAATGATGCTCCTTGCCTTCAAGGGCGCATATCATTTCATCCACAAGATCGTCTATATAGAGAAGCTCGAGCTGAATATTAGGGTCGTTTACGGTTATGGGAAGATCATTCGCTATGTTATTACAGAAGGTTGCGACTGCAGAATTGTAATTCGGACGGCACCACTTTCCGAAAAGATTAGGGAAGCGATACACAAGAACGTTTGCCCCTGTTTCTTTGCCGTACTCAAAAAACAAGTCCTCGCCTGCCTTTTTGCTTCTGCCGTAATCCGAATCATAGCGACCTATAAGGGTTGCCTGAATGGAGCTTGCGAGCATTACAGGGCAGGTATTATTATATTTTTTAAGTGTTGCCAGAAGAGTGGAGGCAAAGCCGAAATTCCCCTTCATGAAGTCTTCGGGATTTTCCGGTCTGTTCACACCCGCGAGATTGAATACAAAATCTGCCTTCCTGCAGGCTTCTTCAAGCAAAGACTCCGGAGAGTCTATATCGTAAAGATAAAGCTCGCCCACGGTGATATCGGGGTGTGTCTTATCCTTGCCGTCTCTTATATTTTTAAGCGCCTCTGCGAGATTCCTTCCTGCAAATCCCGCGGCTCCGGTAATAAGTACGTTCATTATCTTTCCTTCTTAAAGGCTTCGAGCTCGTCGCGGATATATTGAAGAGAAAGGAGCTTTTCCTTAACTTTCTCAACGTCAAGAAGCTCTGTATTGTTGGAATTGAACTCTGTCAGCGGGTTTCTGTCGGTATCGCCGCTCGAGAAGAACTTATCGTAGTTAAGGTCTCTCTTATCGCAGGGAACACGGTAGAAATTACCCATATCGGTAGCGTTTGCACACTCTTCGTTTGTAAGGAGAGTTTCATACATCTTTTCGCCGTGGCGAATACCGATAACCTTTATCTCGGTTTCGGGGCGGAAGAGCTGACAAACCGCTTTCGCAAGAGTTTCGATGGTGCAAGCAGGAGCCTTTTGAACCAAAATATCGCCGCTTACGCCGTTTTCAAAAGCGAAGAGCACGAGATCAACCGCTTCATCAAGAGACATGATAAACCTTGTCATGGCGGGTTCTGTGATAGTGATGGGATTACCTGCCTTGATCTGCTCGATCCAAAGGGGAATAACAGACCCGCGGGAGCACATTACGTTGCCGTAACGTGTACAGCAGATAGTAGTAGAATCGGGCGCAACGGTGCGGGACTTAGCAACCACAACCTTTTCCATCATCGCCTTTGAAGTTCCCATAGCGTTTACGGGATAAGCCGCTTTGTCGGTGGAAAGGCATATAACACGCTTTACGCCTGCGTCGATAGCCGCAGTAAGCACGTTATCTGTGCCAAGCACATTGGTCTTAACCGCTTCTACAGGGAAAAACTCGCAAGAAGGCACCTGCTTGAGCGCTGCCGCGTGGAATATGTAATCCACTCCGTGCATTGCGTTCTTTACTGACTGCAGATCGCGCACATCGCCGATATAAAACTTTATTTTGCCCGCAACATCAGGCATTTTTGCCTGAAACTCGTGGCGCATATCGTCCTGCTTTTTTTCATCGCGGGAAAAAATACGGATCTCTCCTATATCAGTTGCAAGAAAACGGTTAAGCACCGCGTTTCCGAACGATCCTGTTCCTCCTGTTATAAGGAGGGTTTTATTTTTAAATGTTGACATTTTATTTCCTCATCATTTTTTTAATAGCGCCAATTAGTCTGCGCTTAAATGTTTTTCTGCGATGATTTCTTGATTGAATCTTATAAATTTTATCGAAATTTCTGTCCTGAACCGTTTTTCTGATCTTCGACCACCATTTTTCAGTAACTTTATCTATTGTTTTGGCCTCAACAGTTATATTGCTGTATTTATCCAGCCAAGGAGATAAAGTTTCGATACTTTTTCTGATATAGTTTTTTCGTTCATCATCGGATTCCCAATGATTCATATAGTGCACGATGCTGATATAAAGTCCGTGTATTGCTCTCTCCAAAATAAAGTTCTCTTTAACACGTTGGTCTATACACAAAGTGTCACACAACATAGTCAAAGCGTTCATTTTTTTTGCATAGTAGTTGCAATAATCAGTATATCTTTTTTTGGATAACGATGATTCGTTTGATGCTGTATATTCATACACAACTTTCGAAACCAAAGAAATGCTTTTGCAATATTTCAAATAAGTTCTTATAAATAACGCATCTTCGGAGCACAAAAGATTTTCATCAAATCTTATGTTGTTGTTTTTTATCAGCTCTGCTGAATATATTTTTGCATACGGTGAATATGAGCCACCTTGTGTAATATATTTAAGTAATTCAATGGCGTCGGAATCAAATTTGATAACAGAGTCCTCGGTGATACGGTTTTTCAAAGTTCCCGACTCTTTAACTGAACAAATCCCTGCCGCATAATCAGTTTTGTTGATGACAATCGAATTAACAAGAAACTCTACACTTCCCGTTGGCAGTTTATCGTCGCTGTCGACAAAACAAATATACTTTCCCGTAACAGCTTCAATCCCGTAATTTCTTGCGGAAGATACTCCGCCGTTTTTTTGTGTATTACTTTAAATCGGCTATCGCATAAAGCGTATTCATCACATATCGCAGGACAGCCGTCAGGAGAACCGTCGTCTACAAGTATAATCTCCAGATTTGCATAAGTTTGACTTATGACAGAATCAACACATTCTCGTAAATACTTTTCGGCTTTATATACGGGAATAACCACACTGACTTTATCATTCATTTTATTTACTCTCATCCTGTGTTTCACTAACAGAGTTTTCTTTTTTTGGTAAAACACCTTTAAGTAGTATCGCTTCCGCCATAAGTCGGACGTTCGGATGTAATTCTCTAATACATAGCGGGAAAATAAAAATCGTACTGATCTGCGTAAATAATGAAGCCACAGCAGCTCCGTTTGCTCCAAATCTTGGTATTAACAACATATTCAAAACAACGTTACAAGCTGCTGACCCAAAATACAGATACTTTAGATATTTTTGCTTTTTCTCGCACACAATCCATATGTCTCTTGCAACACCAAGGTATGAAAACGCCACAAACCACACCACTATTCTCAAGGGTACAACAGCAGGCAAGTACTCCGCTCCATAAACAAGCTTTATAAAAAGCGGAGCAATTATACAGATTCCCGATGACGCAAGAACTGAAAAATAAAATACTATTGCATATAGTCTTTTATTAGCCATCTCGTATTTCTTTTTATTTTTATTATGGAATTCCATTATTGACGGAGACAAAGATTCTATAAATGCTGAAAGGACAAAAGTCCACATAAAGCTTATAGATGATGCCAACGCATAAAAGCCTACGGCGCTTTCATCCATAAGGTGTTTAAGCATTAATTTATCGGTTGAAGCGTATATCGCCGTCATTAGTCCCGCAAGAATATAGCTGTGGCTAACAAGCAATAATTCCTTTGATTTAGAAAAAGAAAATGACAATTTCGGTCCATTGCTTTTTCTATAGAATAAATACAGAATAACTGCCACTATCAGATGATCAACCGAATTTGAAACAGCAAACCACTCTACACTTTTACCGGTTATCAACAGAACGACCTTATATGCAGAAGCTATTATGTAAGAGATCAAAGTCGCTATTGCATAATATTTAGAAAGTAGTTTTGACTGAAACCACTGGCGGAATATATCAAAGGACTGAAACAGTAAGCTTATTGAATAAAGGAAAACTACCGTTAATGTTATAGGCTCATTTCCATCTACAAGACGTACGATAGTTACTATAACCCCTATCGAAAGAATGCTGGAAAGCAATCTTAATACAATAGTGGTACCAAGGCTTTTTCCTTCTTCATCAGGCTTATCTATAAAATTTTTAACAATTATAGAATTTATTCCGAGTGTGCAGATAGAAGTGAAAAATGTCGCATATGCCGACGCATAACTAATCAGTCCGTAGTTACTCGGGCCCAGATATCTGGCAGTTATAAGACCGATAACAAATGACAAAACCATATGTATAATTTTACCCATCATCAGCCACCCTGCATTTTTGACTATTCGGTTTTTAAATAATCCTGAAATTTTCAATCATTTAGCTCCTATAGTATAATTACCTTAAAAACCAATCATCTTTTATTATTTCTGCTCTGCTGCATGGTCCGCTTTCATATAAATCAGGGTGCTTGTCTCCCGAAAGTATTCTCTCTGAAAGCTTAATCACTCTTTCTGCCGCAATGTTAGCATTCCAAAGCTCGGTTATTGTCTCGTATGCCGCTTTACCCATACGAGTTTGTTCCGAAGGGTTATCGAGGAGATACTTTATCTTTTCATAAAGCATATCCACATCTCCTGACCTGTATATAAGGCCATTTTTATTATTCTCCAGTAGGAACGGAACAGCACCGATAGCATGACTTGCAACTACGGCACAGCCAGAATTCATCGATTCGTTAAGAACCGCACCCCAACCCTCCTGCTTGTCACTTGTAAACAGGTATATACCCGCTTTTTCCATATGGCAGCGCACATCAGAGGGCTTCATAGATCCTAAAAAGGAAACACAGTTATCAAGAGAATTCTCGTTAACCATATTCTTAAGCTCTTCTTCCATAATGCCTGTTCCGACAAAATCAAGAGTGAACGAGTATCCTTCATCGCGAAGTTTCTTTACAGCCCTTATCACGTCATCCGGATGCTTCCAGTTTAGGAAACGTCCGCACCAAAGGATATGAGTTTTTTTCTTTTCTTCTAGAAGATTTTTAATATCATAGTGCTTCGTTTCAGGAAAATATCCCCACTTATATCCTTTGTCCTTGAACACCCCATATTTTGCATAATCATATGACGCATATGCACTTGCACAGAGAAGATATATTTTTTTATCATGTGAATACTGTGTATGCCATTTAATCATTCTCGGAATATACTTTATTAAATTATCGCTGTTCTTAAACGGCCTTTCAGAATACCTGAAAACTAGCTTGTTTTCAGATATTCTTTTCCGCATGAGTTTAAACGGGGCTGAGCCAAGAATGGCAACATCACAGTTATCAATTATCTTATCAACAGTTTCAATAACTTCTTCGCAATATTTTAGAACGTAATCTGGACAAAAAGTCTCTTCATATCCCAATTTTTTTCTTTCTTCGCGCATTTGGGAAGTGGATATAAATTTATATCCATCTGTGATTTTATTTAATTCTTCAGAAATGAATTTCTGATGATGATTAAAATAATTCGATAAAAATACAAATTTCATAAATCAAAATCAATTCTTATAAATAAACTATCGATTCAGCCATGTTTCCATGTTTACGTCGCACGCCACGTGGAGGCATCGATATTGTGCAACTTACCACACCCTTCTGGGTGTGGCTTTTTGTTTGTAAAGAGTTCCTCAAATCGCCTTGCGACGATTTGAGGTTAAGTTATACTTAGTCAATTATCATCTTACCGTCTGCATCAAACTGATATTTGCCTGCGGGAAGAAGACCGTTTGTTTTTGCTGCGCCAATACTATAATATCTGTTTTTAACCGCTAAGAACTGAGAGTTCATATAATAGTAATTGCCTTCGTTATCTTGAACTAAGCCTGCATATACAGCTTTGCCATTCTCAGCCCAAACAGAATTCTCACCATCCGTGAAAAAGCCGCTATAATTCTCAAGCCAAATACCATCATCAGCGAATATGTAAAATTCCTTATTATCTCCGGATGTACCAGCTATCTGAATGCCAACTATGCCAGTATTCATTATGTTTCCGGTAAAGTGATACTTATTTCCTTTTATGGTGAACCATTGGTTTGTAAGCTGTTCTCCAGCCCACCAACATACGATATAGTTTTCAGACTTTTCCCAAGCAGCATCTACAAGCTTACCTGTCTCAAATGTATAGGTATGGCCATCAACGGTGTACTTGCCATCAACTGCTACAGAGTCAGCGTCAAAATAATAGTCAACGCCATCGATATTCTGCCAACCAACAAGATCATCTGCACTAATAGCTACGCCACAAGCACAAACGTTGAGAATGCCGTTTGCAGTCCATGTATGTCCGGTAGCATCAACTACAGTGCCCCAATCAACTACGGAGTTGCAAACTTCACAGAAGGTTCTGCCGGTATAACCTGCTTCTGTACAGGTAGCTGCTACATCGTCCATGGGCACAGCCGTATGAACATGAATACCATCTTTTCCGTTGAAAAGCTCAGTATTAGGGACACCCGTAGAGGAGTTAGCCCAAAGTTCCGTATCAACCTGTATGTCATCAGCGCCAAAAGGAACTTTCGTGCTGTCAGTAAGGGTCAACGTTCCCTCAATATCGTAGGCCTTTACAACAGTATAATAAGCAAAGTTTTCGCTCCATGCGATTTCAGGAGTGAAATACTCACCGTCAACAGTAGGAGCCTCGTCCTGTTTCCACTCCCATGTACGAACGGGGAGAGACGCAACAGTGCCTGCACCGACGATATCACTTTCTCCAACACGAGTAATTGTAATTGTTGCGATCTGATCCATCGGATCGGTTGCATCAATAACATATGTAGCTTCAAATCCCTTTGCAACCGTCATATGATCCAGTTCCCACTGACTGAGGTTGTTCAGGTTAATCGTAAGTTCTACCTTGTCGGTCAACTCTACATTTGTAACATTAACATCAAGGTAATAGAGAGAACCAATCAGGATTCTGTCAAGAGTAGCGTCGTGGGGAACTACACTTGCAGTGGGTGTATTAGAGTTTGCTGCAACCTTGATCTTTCGACTGATTTCTGCAAGATTGCCGTTAGAATCTTCTATTGTAAATGTAATTGTATGTGTGCCATCTGCCAAGCTCACATCGGCAAGAACAATTTTTCCGTTGACGTATTTGCAAGGCATAGAATTACCGTCGATGTAAGCCTTAGCACTTGCGGCGTTTATGCCAACTGCATTGTCCTTGACAAAGTCAGCCACAGCCACTTCAAAGGTGTTTACGCTACTCGTTACAGTCTGACCGTTCAACTCAGAAATCGCCTCAGAAACACTATCAATAATCTGGGGAGCCGAGAATACGGGTGCTTCTCTATCCGCTACCGCAGTGGAGTAGTCGATCGTTACGGTATCAATATAGTATGTGCTCTTGTAGTTAAGCTCCGGGTCATCAATGAGAGATCCGACACCCTGAATACCACCGTAATAAACCTGGATGAATCTGTCACCGGGGTTAAAGGTGATATACTTATATTGACTAATATCAAAACTAATGTACTGCCAACCAGTCTTTGCCGGGGTATCAGGATCGCCATATATCAAGTTGCTGCCTACATTTTTTCCAGCATCATTTGTTACCCTAAGATAAAACTCAACGTAAGGAGTATCGTTAGGAACGTATACCCAACAGCCAATGGCCTGTGCATTCTCAATCTTAATCGGCTCGCCATAGTAATTTACATAGAAACTATTCCAAGAAACGCTGTTACCATAAGAGAAGTCATTGACCATAGCCATAGCGCCATTGCCATCATGGACTTTTCCGTTCATCTTGTTTACAGCGTATACTCCGTATTTAGCATAGTATCCACCGGAGTTATTAATTACACCGAGGTTCTTCCAGTCCGTCGTTTTCCATGTGTCAGCAAAACCACTTGCATCTTCAAAATCAAAAAGAACCTCAGAAGCCCTACCAAAACGAAGTATAGCACCGGCAACCTTGGAGGTATCGTGCACCAATGTCACCGTAATGGAACCACCGGTAATTGCAGTGTCAGAAGCTGCAGTGAACTCAAAGCCATTCAGTGTGCCTACAGCTTCATCAGAAAGCACAATATCAAAGTCTTCAAGCTTCGTCACAACACTGTGAACACCATGTTTTGCATTGATAACCAGTTTTGTGGTTTCGCCGTTAGGCAGCGTAATAACGTTCTGATTAAATGCAATTTCTTCAGGAATTACCACGTTAATAGACGCAGAGCCAACCACCTTGCCTTCATATACAAGTTCGGCAGTCGCAACACCTGTCGTGCCATTGGAAACAAACAGACCGTTCTCGTCGATCGAGCCCATGCCATCAGTAACCTGCCAATACGCCTCTGCAGGAATATCAACAAGTGTACCTACAAGGTCAGTGCCGATAGCATTGAACTTAACAGAGCTCTTAGGAGTGTAGTATTCGTCGTCCGTCGTAATGGTGGCACGAACGAATTCTCCGGTCGCAGGAGCAGTTGAAATTACAAGAACACCATGTGTTGTTGCTCTTAAACCGCCATCAGAGGGAGAACAATGGAGCTCCAAATCTTCACCGGGACGCTGAGAAAAGAATTGAGAAGAACCGCCGCCGTCACCGTTGATTGCGTATACACAACCGAGCTTGAGCATAGTTTCGCCCATCTCATAGTTGTTAAAACCGGTAGAAAAGGGAGCCTGGCGACCATCATTCATAACCATGATAATAGAGCCATCCGCTTTAATACCGAGCATAGAACGAGGTGCGCCGTCGCTGGTATGTTCTTCCTTTGTGGTAACCAACTTGCCATCTTTTACAAGGAAGCCGAAGTTTGCGGGAATTACCTGCTCTTCCCAACCTGTAATCGGGTCAGCTGTAGAACGAATCTGGGTCTTGGGCATATCGGAAGGTCTTGCAACACCGTCTTTCTCATCAAAGTTTATGACAAGACATGTTTGTGCGCCGCTAGTCTTTCCCTGACTGTTGGTGTATTGAACACCGTCAAGTATCAAATAACCGAGCGGTTCGCCGACAAGCTCGGGGTGCTTATCATAGTATGCACTGTCATACCAGCTCAAGCTGATATTCATTGCCGCGACTACGTTTCCATAGCCATTAGCTTCTGCAAAAGCTGCCTGCTTGTCCATGGTCTGTACTCCGTACTGACCGGGAGTAGGCACCATTCCCTTTGAGCTGGGAATTACCTTTGTGTACTCGCTATGTATGTCGACTTCTACAACATGCATAACCTGACGTCTGTCGCCCGCATCGTTATTAATTACGATTTCGGATTCGACAATACCGGGAGCAAGTTCCCAGTTTTTCTGAGAGATGACTTTGTAATAATCGTCATCTTCTTCAGTGTAATCAATCGTTGCTGCAAAGGATGTTAAGGGCATAACAGAAAAAACGCCGATAACCATTACCAATGCAAGCAAGAATGATACACTTTTCTTAAATGTTTGTCTCATTTTCTTTCTCCTTTTTAAATGATTGTTTATGTCATCATCAACTTTTTGATGGTCACATACTGAATTAAGTATATCAATTTTCGGGTACGAATCCTGCTTCTTTCTCTAACGCCGCTATCACGTAATTGATCTCCTCCTGCATTGCGTTAACGATGTCTATCTCTTTCCGAGTCCAGGTTTCATCAAACGCAAGCTCCGAATAGGAAAAAGCAATATACACGAGCTCACCTGAATTTTCAAGAATTCCCACAGAAAACTGTCCGTCTTCGTTAAACTGCACCGTAAAGACCTTTATATCCTGCTTTTTGCCAACTGAAGCGTAAAACTCAACGTTACTTTCTTCGTTGAAGTTTTTTTGAACCTTTAAATAGTTCAACCATTTTTCGGGATATTTAAGCGTGACATAAGGCGTTGTTATCAACACCTCGCCGTTCCACTCATTGTCGAGAAGTGGAGGTTCAGCAACGGGTGTTGTGTCCGTTATTTGTGCACTTTCGGCTTTTTCTTCAGTCTTTTCAGCCCTTCTGCACCCCGATAACGTTGATGTCATTATCAGACATACCATTATCAGAGAAAAGACCCTCTTTATCATAAATCCGATCTTCTTTCTTTACTTGAAATATTCTGTATACGGTCTTTCTAAATCGCATATTTCATAATAATGGTGTCCTACCTTCTCTTCTTCGGGAAGATCTGCGCGCCAGTTTCCGTACTTTTGAGTAAGATACTCATCGTATTTTTCGGGTATGCGAACCTTCAGCCCCTCGAACTCTGCCCAGGCGCCTTTACCGTACTGATCACGAGGCGCATATTCCAGCTTTCCTTGCCAGTTGCCGTGATTGCACCAAAGTTTTGAATCATCCGTGGAATATGACGATATAATATTTTCAAGCCTTTGTATCGTTTTGGATGTGTTCTTATGAAATCCCAACAACCGCTCCGCCGCAAAAAAAGAATTTCTCAAGAATCCGTAATCCACATCGAAAACACATTCTACCTTTAACTTCAAAAGCTTTTTTTTGAGTTCCAGCGACTTTATCTCTTTCTTGTTCGCGGGGTACCCGTCAATAGGGAAAATATCAATAAAAACACCGTGATTAATCTTTAATTTTCGGGTTGTTTTTTCTACATAAGTTGTACCCGAATCTCTCAGTTTGGAATAAATTCTGGGGTATGGTTTTTCTGCTTTGTGATTCTGCAAAAAATATCCCGCGGGTAACATATCGGGTGCTTTCTTGCAAAACAACTCATAATCCTTTCTGGGAAGCGCAACATCCACGTCGTCGTCCCAAGGGATAAATCCACCGTATTTCACAGCTCCCAAAGCTGATCCGCATACCAAATAATATGTTAAATTTAACTCATCACAAATATTGACGAAAGACTTAAGTAAGTAGAATTCCACTGATTGCAATTCTGTCATCGCTTACCTCTTTATTGCCAGAAAAAGTAATAAGGTACAAGCACCGAATACGAAGCCTTATAAATTGCGATGCCGATACAAAGCACAATTACCAACATACTCACTAAGGGTCTTTCTCTTCTCAACTTGTCTTTTATGGTAGTAGACAAAAGTGCCATCTGGCCAAACATGTAATAGTATGCCGCTCTTTGAGCTATGGAGTTTGCAAAATATCTCATGACAAATATTACAAAGCCGCAGAGTGTTATATAAAACAGTAGTGAAATTTCGCGAGGGTTTTCCTTTTCTCCTCCGTAAAAAACCAAAGCCGCTGCCAAAATCAAAATATAAATAAAGACAGAAATTAATCCTCCGCCGGAGGATTCGATCTCTCCGATTTCGTATGTATCGTTAATTACTGTATTTATTAAAAGAAATATGCGATCCAAAGATATTACGGCGATCATTGCAGTTACTGCTGTGATCGCGTAATAAATAACATTCATCTTCAAGTATACAAAAAGGTATACTACAACAAAAACTACGGCACTTGCATGGAAAAGAATTGCCAATAATGTCAACAGGATAAATTGTGTAAACTTTCTTTTTTTACAAAACTCAAATGCAAATAAGCATATACTCATTGCGATACCCTGTCTTATGCCCTGAACCATAAAGCCCCACAAGCCAAGACAATTAAACATTATGAAAGCAATAACGGGATCCTTGCAGTTTTTATAAACAAACGTGCCGACAGAAACAGAAACAAGCAAGCCATAGAAAATGAATAAAAATTGAGGATTCTTGAAAATGTGAGAAATTCCCCAGATCGAAACAAGATAACCGTTTTCTATATCGATACTTCCGTAAATGTTCAAGTATTGCTTTAAAGTAATTTCGCTCATGTATTTCCAGTTGAAGTAATACCACGCTCCGTCACCGGAACCCACCTCATAATGTCTAAGCGCCATAATGAGAAATAGAGCCAAACTACAACAAATGATATATTTTTTCTTGATTTTATCCGATGTGTTTATGGGTTCCCGCGAAAACAAGGAAAACAAAAACCATATAATCACCGGCATCACCGTATACAAAAGATATACAAACACAGGTATCTCCTATCCGATTATCGTACGAACATACTTATCAAAGCAGGTTCTTTCTGCAAAAGAATCAGCTCTTGAGCGACATCCGTTTGCGTAAAAATCTCTGTTGCTGATAACTTCATGTATTTTTTCAACCATTTCATCAACGGTATTACTGTATACTACCACGCCGCATTTTGCTGTTACTATCTCTGCGCAGCCTCCTGTGTTGAACGTAACCACCGGCGTTCCGCAGGCTACAGCCTCCATATTTACGGTGGGGTAATTATCCTCGCGCGTGGGATTTACAAATATGTCGGCGCAGGTATAAAGCTCCGCAAGCTCAGACTGGTTATTGGTCCTGCGAATGGACAAGATTCCTTCGGGCAGGAGCTTTTCAACATTCTCGTCGGTTCCAACCAGAACGATCTGATACTCGGCACTATCCAGCCTGTGATAGAGTTCGCAAAATACATCAAGTCCCTTATAGTAATTCCAGGTGGAGGAAATTCCCAGCAAGACCTTCCTTCCGTCCATACCGTACCGTTCTTTAACATTTCCGAATGTGGGCTTGAAAATGTCAGTATTTATACCGTTATTTATCACGGCAATCGGATGATCTTTGAAGAATGATCTTTTAACGTGCTCCGCCAGCCATTGCGAAGGAGTTATTATGGTAAGATTATCAACAGAAGCAAACAGTTCTTTCTTTTTTTTATATAACGACCTGCTTCTATCGAAAAACCAGCTATAAGGATATTTTTTCTTGTTCTCACATCCATAACAGCCCTTCACCCATTTTTCGCACTTTTCCACGGTAAAATGGGCGCAGTGACCTGTAAATGGCCAGCAATCGTGAAAAGTCCAGAAAACCGGTTTCTTATATTTTTTAAGAAAACGAAACAGTACGCCCAAGTGCAAATAATATCCGTGGAGATTATGGAGAAGGATAACGTCGGGATCGATCTTCTTTATTTTTTTTACCAGTCTTACAGTTGCAAAATAAGAATGAAAGCCCTGGTCACCAAAAACTCTCGATAACACCTGATGGATCCTTATACTATATTTTGGAGCGATCATAATAGCACCATCATAATCGCTTTTATGATTTCCGCTGTAGAATATATAATTTTCCACGTTATTTTTATTTAGTTCTCGGCTAATAGCTACAGATATTTTTCCTGTGCTTCCGAAGCCGCATTCGGAATTTATCTGAATAACTTTCGTTGCTATCACCTCAATCATTTGACTTTGATTTTTCTAAAAATATCTCTCGCTATATTTCTTGCTTTCCCAAGAGCGCTATAATAGAAAGCCCTAATCGGCAGGATCACGCCGTAAGACATCTTGCTTATCTTACCCTTCAGATATTTTTCTCTGGTATGGGCGGCTGCGGATCTCATATTTCTCTTGATAAGCCCCAGATAGAATCGTTGCATATCCTTTTCGCTTCTGCAAAGTCCGCTTTGCGCCAGCCTGTCGGCTATGCTGATATGTAGCTCCTCGAGCTCCTTTTCAAACAAAGAGACCTTGGTCTTGCCGACCTGTTTTCCGTGGGATCTGTTTTTTACAAGGATATCATCCTTCATGCAATAAAATTGATACCCCGAAAAAAGAAGTCTGTACCAATACTCTACATCCGAAACCGTGTGGATATCTTCTCTGAATCCTCCTACCGCTTCATAACACGTATAAGGCAAAAGGAACGAGCATCCTGAAAGTCTGTAGTTATAAACATTACCTATAACGGTTTCCAATGTATCTTCTTTTATCTTTATATCTTTGTAGTTTGGAGTTTTTATCACCTTGCCATCCTTATCGATGGACTCTGTTGCGCTGTGCAGCGCGACTTTGCCAAAGTTGGTATTCTCGGGCAAGGAATTGAGGAATTCGACCTGCTTTGCGATCTTTTCGGGATAATAAAGGTCATCGTGAGAAAGCCACGAAAACCATTCTCCCGTCATTATCTCGAGTGCATAATTGAGAACGGAGGAAACCCCGCCATTTTGTTTGTGGTAATACTTTATGGCGTCGCCGTAGGATAGCGCTATCTTCTCGCTCTCGCCATTATCGCAGGAGCCGTCGTTGATGACGATGACCTCAATGTTGTCATACGTCTGCGAAATCGCACAATCGATGGCTTGTGCAAGAAAATTGCTGCCGTTATACACAGGAATAATAATGGTTACTTTAGGATGATATCTCATTTCGTCACCACGCCGTAAATTTCGATCAGTCTGTCCCTGAGAGTCGTGGAGGAAATTCCGTCAGTATGATCAAAGTACACCAGCTCCACACCCAACGGGCGAAACTCTTTTTCCAATGCGTTCCATACTGCCGTTCCTTTCCAGTCTGAACCCACGAACATTCTGTCGAACTTAAGGTTTCTCCAAGCTTCGAGCTTATCCTTATTTACCTGAGGAACTACCTTATCTACGTATTTTATCGACTTGATTATCTCCACCCGATCCTCATAAGGAATTATAGGAGTTTTGTTTTTCTCGCTCAGCACAAGTTCATCTGTGCTGACACCGACTATTAGATAATCACAGTTTTCTTTTGCTTTTTTTAATATATTAAGGTGCCCAATGTGGAACATGTCAAAAACACCTGTAGTATATCCAATTATCATTTGTATTCCTCTTTCTCGCGCATTTTCTGCTGAGAATCCTTTTCAAATGCAGCTGCTCTTCTGCAATACAGATAGCAGATCGCCAAAAATGATGCGATATAGTAAAGAGAATAAAAAACAAGCATTATATCAAAGGTATCTGTGAAAGCTGCAATAAACAGCCATGGCATAAAAAGACCGGAGACACCTATGTTTTTATCTATCTGTTCTCTGATATAAGCAAAACTTTTTTTATCCTCTGTATCGCTAAGAGTTATTTCGTCCAGTTCTCCCAGTATCTTCTTTGCGGCAAAAAAGCAATTCATATATTTCTGATGGACGAGTCTCATATATATATTTGAAATAGCAGCTATTCCGCCGATAAATATCAAATAATGTTTATAATTTTCGGGAACTATGAAGGTCGTATTATATGCTGCAAAACCAAGAGCTATGGTTGTAAAAGAAAAAGGACCATATCCGGCAACGGCATCAAAAAAATCACCCATAAAGGTTTTAACTTTTTTTACTCTGGCAATATTACCGTCCACGCAATCAAGCACAAGCCAAAAATTTGTAAGTATTACGCCCGCAAGTATACACCAAAAATTGTTAACACACATTAAAACTGCGGCGGCGAAAATCACAAACCAAGAAAGAACCGACACCATATTAGCCGACCAACCGGTATTTATAAAGAGATAGGTGACCGGAAATGAGGCCTTTCTTACCCAAAGCTGTACCCATAAAGAGCTTCGGCTATTTTTCTTTTTTGTTAAGGACTGTTTGATTTCCTTATATGAGTATTTAGCCATGCTGATTTTCCTCTGAATTTAACTTAAGATTTCTCTGTAAATATTCCACATGACCCCAAGGGCATTATTGATTTCGAAAGGTTCGACTGCCTTAAGACAATTTTCTCTCATGCTTGCTCTAAGTGCAGGATCACCCGCGAGCTTTTCTATGGCATCTGCAAAGGCATTGACATCATTAGGCGCACAGGCATAGCCTGTTTTTCCGTCGATTACATAATCGAGTATTCCGTGAACGTTTGATGATACCAAAGGAACTCCTGCCGCCATTGCTTCTATGCCTGCAAGTCCAAGCCCTTCTATTTTTGAGGGGAAAGCACTAATATCCGCAATGTTGCACAGTTCGGGAATATCCTTTCTAAACCCAAGAAAGATCACTCTTTCGGAAACGCCAAGCTCGTTCGCAACGCGTTCAAGATGCTCCCTCAATGGTCCCTTTCCACAAATCACGTAATATATATCATTTCGTTCAATAAGACCAAGAGCCCTGATGATAACTTCGTGATTCTTTCTTTCAATCATTTCTCCAACCGAAAGGAGCATTATTGCATCTTTGGGTATACCTATCTTTTTCTTATATTCGGTCTTATCAATTACAGTATCTCTGATCTTATTTATATCTACTCCAACGCTCGGGATGTAACGTACATTTTTTGATTTGAAAGTTTTGGCTCTGTTATAATCTTCCTTGTTGATGGTCACGATATAGTCGCAATATCGTGAAAGAATCTTTTCGACCGGATAATACATTATCCAGTTTTTCTTGGGAGAAGAATTATGAAAATGGAACCCGTGACAAGTGTACATTACCACGCTTCCTTTTTTTCTGGACTTTCTTGACGCCAAACGGGTCATCATTGAAGCTGTTGGAGTATGGCAGTGAATAAGATCGAAATTTTCGCTGTTGATAATTCTCTTAAGTTCGTTATATGCACACAAGTTGCGTTTCCCGAGAGGACTTCTGTCGAAACATACGTTATGTAAAATCACATTATCGTTTTTCAACTTTTCAACATACAACTCGGTTCTAACTTCATCTGTATCAAGCATATATTCAAAGTCGCAAGCAATATGAACTTCGCATTCCATTTCGGAACGAAGGAACTCCACATTTTCTTTATTAAACCATTCTATAAAAGATATAACGCTTGCAACTATTAGAACTTTTTTCATTTTGTTTTCTCCTAACAGTCAGAAATAGACTCCAGTATCCTATTAGCCTCCAATATTCTTTCCCGGTAATAACAATCGTCTATACTTCCTCTTCTGAGAAGATAGTCTCCTAAATCTTCTGCTGTTTCCATACCTTCGGCGGATATTCCATCACGAGCAAAAACTTTGCCCACGGTTTTAAAAAATATCTTCATATCATTTGCAAAGGTAATATCTTCTATGTATTTAAGGTCATATTCGAACTTCTTTTCCCACGTCATATTGTTTCTGCCGCTTACCTGAGCAAGCCCAGTCAAGCCTTGTCGTACACTATGGCGCTTTCTCTGCTCGGGCGTCATAAAAACCATATCCCTCACAAGTTGAGGTCTCGGACCCACTATCGACATATCACCCTTGAGGATATTCCAAAGTTCGGGGAGTTCATCGAGGGACGTGCTTCTGAGCATCTTGCCATATTCTGTCAGGCGCTTATCGTCGGGAAGAAGATTTCCGTCTTTATCCTTTTCACAAGTCATTGTGCGTAGTTTGATAAGTCTAAAAATCTTTTCTTTACCTGTTTGGCTATCTATCTTTCCGGGGCGAGGCTGTGTAAAAAACGGATTGCCTTTCATTGCTATCCAACCTACGACTATAAGCGCTAAAAGGGTTGGGGAAAGCAGCAACAACGCAAAAAACGACAATACTATATCAAGAAATCTCTTTAAAAATTTCTTATACATACATTACCTCAAAAACAGCTTTTTATTATATCAATTACGTAGTCCTGCTCTTCTTCTGTCATCTTAATATCGGAGGGAAGGCAAAGCCCCTTTGCGAATATCTCCTCGTTTACCACGCTATCATCGGCGCATACAAAATCGCATTCCTCAAATACAGGCTGCATGTGCATAGGTTTCCATATGGGACGGGCTTCCACATTGTTTTCTGCAAGCTTATCCATTATCCTAAAGGGGTCAACATTGCAATTATTGTTGACAGTAAAGCAGGATAGCCAAAAGTTAGGCTTTGAATTATCGAGATAAGGATTCATCCTCACGGGAATATCCGCAAATGCTTTCTCGTATCTTCTGTATATCTTTTCTTTTCTATCTCTATGCTCTTCAAGGTGGAGAAGTTGACCGCGGCCGATGCCCGCTACTACATTTGACATGCGGTAGTTGTAGCCGATTTCCTGATGCTGATACCAAGGAAAATTTTCTCTTGCCTGAGTTGCCCAGAATAGAGCCTTTCTTCTGTCTTCGGCATTATCGCAGATAAGCATTCCGCCGCCGCTGGTCGTTATTATCTTGTTTCCATTAAAGGACAGCACGCCATATTTTCCGAATGTACCGCATTTTCTGCCCTTGTAATCTGCAGACAAAGCTTCTGCTGCATCCTCAATAAGAACAGCGTTATACTTTTTGCAAACGGTCATTATTTCATCCATCTTTGCCGGCGTTCCGTAAAGATGGGCAAGCAGCACCGTCTTTGCCTTGGGATACTTCTTAAACGCATTTTCGAGGGCTGCGGGATCCATATTCCAAGTTTCTCTTTCGGAATCGATAAATACAGGAATCGCGCCTTCATAGGTAGCCGGATTTACCGTTGCCGCAAAGGTCATGTCGGAGCAAAGGACTATGTCTCCTCTGCCAACGCCTGCGAGCTTTATGGCGAGATGAAGTGCCGCGGTTCCTGCGTTAAGGCAAAGAGAGTGATAATTTTTTTCTCCCTTCGTATTTATGTAAGCATCCATCTCTTCTTCGAATCCATCGCAGTTAAATCCGAGAGGGGCTATCCAGTTTTTATCAAAGGCTTCCTGTACGAAGCTCATTTCTTCGCCGTGCATTGTAGGCGTAGAAAGACTTATTCTCTTTTCCACTGCTTTGATTCTCCGTTATTTTGACTACAAAATATATGTGATTGACGCGCATCGCACGACGAAACAGATATTTTAATATCTGCTTCATTTGAAGTCCGCTTCGTGGAAACAAACTCGACCTTTATATTTTATCAATCTCAAGGTTTCTAAATTCACCAGTATAAGTGCGGAACCTGCTGTCGTGCGTGCCACATGTCTTTTGGGGCAGCGCGCACCTATACAGATATGATTATACAGCTAATTCTATAAAAAATCAATTGTTTATAACGAATTAATAATATAAGATTTTAATTTCGTTAAAAAGCATAACAAAAAGCCTTGTGAATCCTACAAATTCACGAATTTTCGTAAATGTTTTTTCGAGGATGTTATCACTCATTGCTTCGTCTGATTATCCCTGTTGTTTTGTGTCTTCTCCTGTTTTTGATGATAATTGTTGAAAAATACTGAAAAACGGTTTTTTATCGGCAAAGAAGGAATCTAAAAATCGAAAGTTTTGACTTTCGCTATATTGTATCGTTGCAAATCGCACACGGTCGATAACGTTTATTTGCAATAAAGAGTGCCGTTTTTTATTCACATTTACGATAATAGGGAAGAGGACTACGATATGGAAGCTTTAAATTGATTTATATAACAACGAGCATTATATTTTGATTAATTCACCGACGCATTAAGCATGGTTCAAAACAAATATTGTTTTGATGCTTTTCCACCAAAAATCGAAGATTTTTTGATATAAAAGTTTTTGCCAAGCTTTTTTCAAAAAGCGTAAAAGAAAAAGCGGAAAGAAAAAACCAAAACCAAAACCAAAAACCAAAAACAAAAAGGGACTTCGGTAGAAGTCCCTTCAGTTTGCAGACAAAGTCTGCAAACTGAAGCAGACTGAGAGAAATGAGGGTAGTTTTGAAGAAAAACGAGCGTAGCCTTACAAGAGTAAGGCAGTCGAAGTTTTTTTTCAAAGCCCTTGAAAAAACAA
This sequence comes from Eubacteriales bacterium, assembly GCA_045636445.1. Classification (GTDB taxonomy): domain Bacteria; phylum Bacillota; class Clostridia; order Oscillospirales; family CAG-272; genus UBA1740. The sequence goes on from JAZTXO010000103.1 coordinate 19,375, forward strand.
TAAAAAATCGAATTCCTTATAAAAAAAGAATCAAGCTTCACAATTAAAATGAAGCTTGATTTTTTTCTTTGTTTTTTCGTTTCAAGGGCGTAAATACCCCATTTGTCTTCGGTCTGAAGGGACTTCGGGTGAAGTCCCTTTTTAGATGCAATCGAAAATTATTCCTGCGCGGAGCGTCTTCTTGATGCTCTTTTGATTTTATAGAGCTCCTCGGCGGCGAGTCGCGCCTTGAAGACCGGCAATTCGGGCGGGGTGAAGCAGTAATAAAGCGCTTCTTTGTCGCCGATACAGATAATATCGCCCATTGTGTAGAAATAAAAATCGGCGTTTATGCTGTGCGAGGCAAGCGCAGGCTGTGTGAATTCGAGCGCGCCGTTCGCGCCCTTGAGCGTAAATCCCTCGTCGCTGTGGGTGAGAACGCCGTTGCCGACACGGTAAAGCGCTTTGTGGTCCTTGATAATGCCGATTTCGACGTTTGCGGTAAGCGAATAGCTTCGGTTTTCGAGCTCCTTTTTCACGCTTTCGCGCTGCCAATCCACCCAATCGGGAATATGGGGGAATTCGGTGTTGCCGTCCTGCGCGTTCATTCTGCCGAGCTTATCCATTTCGTAAGCCTTGCCGCAGGCGTTGCATTTGAGTACCGTTCCCTCGCCCTGCATTTTTCCTTCCGCAAGGCAGTGCGGGCATTTATAGAGCACGCGCTGCAAGCCCTTTGCGCGTTGCTTGTGGTCGATTTCTGTGCCGTTTTCGTATTGGTCCTTGAAATTATCGAACGAAAAGACCTCTTCGAGCATTTTATCGAGCTCGGCAACGCTCTTTTCGGCGATTTCTTCGGGCGTGAGCAGGCATTGAACCTCGGCAGATACGTTCACCTTGCGCTTGATAAGCTCGTTGTAAAGCGGCTGGCGCAGAAAAGCGCCTTTTGTGATAACCGTAACGACCGGAACGCCGAGCCTTTTTACGAGCATACCGAATTTGGGCTGGAGCGCGGTTGCTCTGCCGTCAAGGGAATAGCCTGCTTCGGGGAACATAAGCACGCTTGCCTTCTTTTCGTGAAGCGCGTACTTTATATCGGAAAGCAGGGAAATATCCGAAACAAATTTATGGGTGGGGATACAGCCGATAAGCGGCATAAGCCAGCGCTTGCCGATATAGGAATCACGCGTGCTGACGATACAAAGCGGACGCGGGAAGAAGATTTTATAGGCGATTTCGAGGTCGATAAAGCTTGAATGGTTCATTAAAATAAGGCAGGGCTTGTTTTTTGCAAGCTCCATACGCTTTTTTGTGTATTTAAACCGCGTTGCGAGCAGGTCGGGGGTAGAAACAATTCGAATAAGCCCGCGAAGAAGTGATAGCGGCTTTATCGGATTTCTGTGCTTGGGAACGGGGAGTGCGGAAACCTTCTTATAATCGAGCTTTTTGCTTTTAATTTTCATTTATTGCCGCTTCCTTTACAATTTATGACGATATTATACAACATTTTGCAGGCTTTGGCAATAGAAGACCTTATAAAAGCTGCAATTTAAAAATCGCACTTCGGAAATCTATTTTTGCAATTTACTTGAAAGTGTAAGCCGTGTGTGCTATACTGTTTTCAATAAAGCAGTTAAGGAGAATTAATATGTCCAAGCTTATAAAATCAAACGCATTGAACGGAAAAACGCTTGTCGCGTTTGGCGACAGCCTCACGAATTTTTGCGGTAATTCCTATTCCGCGCATATTGCCGAGGATCTGGGCGTGACGGTTATCAACGCAGGCGTGGGCGGAAACAATACCTACCACGCGCGCGAAAGGTTCGAAGCAGACGTGCTTTCCCATAAGCCCGATATAGTTATTATCGGCTTCGGCGGAAACGATCAGGCGGTTAAGCGCGACGACCGCAAGAGCATCGTTCCGATCGACGAATACCGCGCGAACCTCGTTTATTTCCTCGAATCGATACGCGCGCAGGGCGGCGACGTAGTGTTCTTCACCGTAACCCCCACTATGCCCGAACGCTATACTCCGTGGGAATACAATATTCATTATATTTATGAAGACGGCAAGGTTCTCGACCGCTATTGCGATACCGTGCGCGATATTGCACGCGAATACGGCTGCGGTCTTGTCGACGTCCACCGCGAATACGATCTTATTGCGCTCGACGATTATATGCTCGCCGACGGTATGCATCCCTCGGATCTCGGCAGACGCTTCCTTGCGGACCTTATCGGCGCTTACCTGCTCGCAAAATACGATAACGTCGATAAAGCCGAAATGACGCTTAACTGTGTCGAAGAATCGGGCAACGTGCTTGCAAGCTATAAATATATAGGCGCTTCGGGCGCGGCAGTTGCGATCCCCTCGCCTGCTGTCGAGGGCAAGACCGCCGAACGCGAAATCACAAACGAAGTCTTCGAAAACGGAAAGACGGTTAACGTTATTTACAAATAAAAACAGCGAAATAAAATATTGACAAACAGGCAAAGCTGTGCTATATTATATTGCACGGCCTGTTAGTCAAGTGGTCAAGACGTCGCCCTCTCACGGCGAAGGCAGGGGTTCGACTCCCCTACGGGTCACCAAGACATAAAACCTCACATCGTGGGGTTTTATTTTTTTGTCGTTAGAAAAGGGGAGTCGAAGGGCGAGTAGTGAATGACAGTCCGGTGGACTGTCAGAGTTCGCCACCGCTCCGACCGCAGTCGGGCGACTCCCCTACGGGTCACCAAGACATAAAACTTCACATCGTGGGGTTTTATTTTTTTGTCGTTGCAAAAGGGGAGTCGAAGGGAGTCTCGGCGGTGAATTTTATTGGTTTTCGAAATAAGGCTTGGTTCGGTTACAGGTAAAATTGTAATAACATTGTCTTGCATTGATAAATTGGTATGCCATTATCAATAACGGACGGATTTCGGGATTACTCCACTTATGATATACCTTAATTATGCTGTCATCCAAAGTTAAGCTATCTTCTCTCAAAAGACCGTAT
>JAZTXO010000104.1:0-2376 GCA_045636445.1 Eubacteriales bacterium
GTCGTTCTCTATATCTACTTCTTCGGCGATAGCATATCAAATATGGTGAATATGTTAGGCTCATAAGGAGAGAAGAATGAAAAAGATCAAGAATAAAAGCACTATAAAGAAAAAGCAGAATGCTTCAAGGATCGTTGACACTCATCTTTCCAAGGAGAGAATGAAGGATGCGGATCAGCTTGAAAGACAGCGTCTTATGATTATCAAGGAGCTTGAGGAAGCTATGGCGGAATATGCCGACCTTACCGGATATAAGCGTCTTAAATCGAGACAGCATAAGGTAGGAGACGCTCCCAACGACTGGATAAAACGCTGATTTTGCCTTAAAATTCATTATTTTCAAGAATTTTATTTAAAATCTATTGATTTTTTGAAAATATATGATATAATTATTATAGTTTAATATGAAGAGTATGAAGAGTGGCTTTCGGGTCACTCTTCATTTTGTAGAATACGGGAAAGGATTTTGTATTATGAAAAAAACCATCAAGGATACCGTAAGAGAAGCCATAGAGCCTACCGTCTTGGAGCTTGGATATTCTATATGGGATATTACCTACCAGAAAATAGGCGCGGATTACCATCTTGAAATCACCATTGACTCAAAGAACGGAATATATATCGAGGATTGCGAGAAGGTGCATCGCGCCATCGACCCCATTCTTGATGAAATAGACCCTATCGAGGGCTTCTATTATCTTGACGTTTCCTCTCCCGGAGTTGAGAGGGAGCTTCGTACCGACGAGCATATTACCGCTATGGTAGGAGCTAAGGTTGAGGCTAAACTTTTTGCTCAGCGTGACGGCAAGAAGTCTATCGTAGGTAAGCTTTTGGGACTTTGCGACGAGGGTGTTATTATCGACAGCGACGGAGAGCTAACTATTCCGAAGTCGGAAATTTCAAAGCTTAACACAATTTATTTCGAGGATTAAATAATAATATATAATAATAATGAAAGGACCGTATTTATTTACGGGGTAAAAGGAAAAAATGAACGCAGAGTTTTTCAATGCCCTTGACCTTCTCGAAAAGGAAAACGGCATACCAAAGGAGTATATGATCGCGCAGATTGAGTTGGCTCTTGCCAATTCCTGCAGAAAAGAGCTTGGAGCAACCACCGTTATCCGTGTGCAGCTCGATCCCGTTAAGAAGGATCTTAAGGTATTCCAGCAGAAAACCGTAGTTCCCGACGGAGAAGTAAACGACCCCAACTGCGAAATTTCTCTCTCGGCGGCAAAGGCTATCTCCCGTCGTCATAAGCTTGGCGGCGTTGTTGAAACAAAGCTTGAAACCAAGGACTTCAGACGTCTTTCGGTACAGCCCGGAAAGCAGATGATAGTTCAGGCTATCCGTACCGCAGAGCGTGAAAGACAGACCAAGGAATACGAGAACAAGAAGGAAGAGATCATTACCGCAATGGTCGATAAGGTTGATAACTCTAACGGCAACCTTATCCTTGATACCGGAACAGGCTACGCAACTCTCCTTAAGGAAGAGCAGATACCCGGCGAAAGCTACGAGGTAGGCGACAGAATCAAGGTGTTTATCTCCGAGGTTAAGACCGGCGAGACCCGCGGCCCTATCGTTACTCTTTCAAGAGTTCACCCCCACTTTGTAAAGAGACTCTTCGAGCTTGAAATCCCCGAAATTCAGGACGGTACTATCGTAATTAAGGGTATTGCCCGTGAGGCGGGAAGCAGAACCAAGATCGCCGTTGAATCCAGAGACGAAAACGTTGAGGCGGTAGGTTCTTGTATCGGTAAGAACGGAATGAGAATTTCCGCAATACTCGACGAGCTTGCAGGCGAGAAGATTGATATAATCAAGTACAGCGACGATCTGTGCGAATTTGTTAAGGAAGCTCTTTCTCCCGCAAAGGCACTCAGCGTAACTCTTGAAGAAGAGAGAGTTTGCAGAGTAACAGTTTCCCCCGACCAGCTTTCTCTTGCAATCGGCAAGGAGGGCCAGAACGCAAAGCTTGTTGCCCGTCTTACAGGCTGCAAGATCGACATCAAGGCATAAAATGGCCCAGAGCAAGCCGGAAAAGAAGATACCGACACGCAGATGCCTAGGTTGTGGAGAGCATTTCCCCAAAAGCTCCCTTATAAGAGTGCTTAGAAAACCTGATGGCGAGGTTGTTCTCGATATGACGGGAAAAATCTCAGGCAGGGGAGCATATATTTGCAAAAGTCTTTCCTGCTTCAAAAAAGCACGTAAGGCAAGACGCTTTGAGGGCTCGCTTGAATGCTCCGTACCCGAAGAGGTATACGACAATATGGAAAAGGAGATGTCGGTTGAATAGTAAAAACAATACAAGGCTTTACGGTATGCTCGGCTAAGTCGGAGTCCAAGCGGTCTTAGGAAGACAACATGAAG
>JAZTXO010000105.1:0-6684 GCA_045636445.1 Eubacteriales bacterium
GTTTCCGGTTTCGGTAACGTTGCTTGGGGTACTTGTAAGAAGGTTGCCGAGCTTGGCGGTAAGGTTATCGCTATTTCCGGTCCTGACGGATACGTATACGACGAGGAAGGTGTCGTAACCGAGGAAAAGATCAATTATATGCTTGAGATGCGTGCTTCCTGCCGTAACAGAGTTGAGGATTATGCCGATAAGTTTGGCGTTCCCTTCTTCAAGGGTGAGAAGCCTTGGGGCGTTAAGGCTGATATTCTTATGCCTTGCGCAACTCAGAACGAGGTTCGTGAGGCTGACGCTGCGAAGATTATCGCAAACGGCATAAAGTACTACGTTGAGGTTTCCAATATGCCCACCACCAACGAAGCTGTTGCTATGCTTAAGGAAGCTGGCGTTATCGTTGCTCCTTCAAAGGCAGTAAATGCAGGCGGTGTTGCTACCTCCGGTCTTGAAATGAGCCAGAACTCTATGCGTTATTCCTGGACTGCAGAAGAGGTTGATGCGAAGCTTAAGATGATAATGAAGAATATCTTCGACGCTTCCGTTGCAGCGGCTAACAAGTACGGACTTGGCGACGATCTTGTTGCAGGTGCGAATATCGCAGGCTTCATCAAGGTTGCCGACGCTATGATGGCACAGGGTGTTGTTTAATTAAAAATCTTTTTCCGTCTCGGGGTTTCCCGAGACGGTTTTTTTCGCTTTTTCGAAAAAACTTTATTCAGGTGTACTTTTTATAGTACACAAAGATTGACAACTTTAAGCTTTTGTGATATTATAAAATAAAAAAAGGTGAGAAAAATGGCAAGAAGTGAAAAACAAAAACAAAAGCTTATAAGGCTTCTCGAAATACTTATGCGTGAGAGTGACGAGAGCCACGGCCTTTCTATGCCCGAGATAATTTTGTCCCTTGAAGAGTACGGAATTACTGCCGAGAGAAAGAGTATATACGACGATATAATTACCCTTGGAGAGCTTGGCTTTGACGTTATTACCTTGCCCACAAGACCGCCTAAATATTCTCTTGCAAACCGCCATTTTGAAATTTCCGAGCTAAAAATGCTTGCGGATGCAGTTGCTTCCTCAAAGTTTATTACCGTCGAAAAAAGCCGTTCTCTTATAGACAAGCTTCGTGTTTTTGCAGGAAAATACAGAGCAGGTGAGCTTTCCCGTCAGGTGTACGTTGAGGACCGTGTAAAAACAATGAACGACCTGGGTATTGAAAACGTTGAGCTTGTCAACCGAGCAATAAACGAAAACAGAAAAATAACCTTCCGTTATTTTGATTACGGGGTGAATAAACAGAGAGTTTTTCGCCACGACGGTCAGAAATACACCGCTACCCCCTTGTCTCTTGTGAGGAATGAGGAAAATTATTACCTCGTTGCATTTGATGAGGGTGAAGAGCTTAATAAAAACTTCCGTATTGATAAAATGGCAGACGTGACGGTTACCGAAATGCCAAGAGATAAAGCCGCGCTTGAATCAAGATTCAATCCGGCAGAGTATTCCAATAAAGTCTTCGGAATGTACGGTGGCAGGGAAGAGCTGGTTACTCTGGAATGCAGAGAGCGACTTTCGGGCGTCATAATAGACCGCTTCGGCAGAGAAAACAGCTTTATAAAGACCGATTTCGGTTTTCGGGTAAGTCTTCGCGTTATGATAAGTCCCAATTTCTTTGCCTGGGTTTTGGGCTTTGGCAAGGATATGCGAATAATAGCTCCTGAAGCGGTAAAGGAAGAAATGCTTAAAAGACTTCGTGATATGATGGAGATTTATAATGAAAAAGTATAAGATAATTGCCTTTGACCTTGACGGTACTCTTACAAATCCCGAAAAAGGACAGCTTATAGGCTTTGAATATGCTTTTAAGAAGCACGGTATAAGCTATCCGTCGAGAGAATGGCTTAAAAGATATATAGGCCCGCCAATCCACGATTTCTGGCAAAAGGATTTCGGACTCTCTCTTGAGCAGGTCATAGAAATGATAGACACATACAGAGAGTATTATAACGTCTTTGGTTTTCGTGAAAATGAAATGTACGACGGCATTCCCGAAATGCTTTCTTCTTTAAAAAATATGGGATATACCTTGGTGGTAGCAACCGGAAAGCCCGAAAAGATTGCGAAAAGAATTTTGCGTTTATTCAAATTGGACGTCTATTTTGAATTTATCGGCGGTGCTACCGAGGATGAATCGAGGCATAGAAAAAGCGATATTTTGAAATACGTTCTTGACAATATTGGTGCGTCAAGCGAAGAAACGGTTCTTATCGGTGACCGCAAATTTGATGCGGAGGGAGCAAAGGCTCTCGGTGCGGATTCAATCGGTGTAACCTGGGGACACGGCACAAGAGAAGAACTTGAAGCCGCAGGATTTACAAAGATTGTAGATACGCCGGAACAGATTTTGAAAAATTTAACAATGTAAAAAAGAAGGGTTCGGAAAAGTTGGTATTTTATAGCTGTTCCGAATCCTTTTTCTGTGTGTTTTATGGCTAAAGATTGCTTATATTCAAACTCCGTTCACTTCTCCCTTTTCATAAGCCTCTTTTAGCATCATAAGGTCGGCAATTTTTTCGATTATACCCTTGCCAACGTCGGTTTCTATAATTCTAATGGGACTTTCTCTGATTTCGAAAACAGAAGTGTTGTATATAATATCTGCGTTACCGTTTATTGCCGCCTCTTTTCCGGCAAACGGTGCGTGAGCAGAAATTCTCATTCCCTCGGAATTGTATATTAAGGTATAGCCTGCGATTCCCGTTCTGCCAAGAAAAGCGTGACAGAATCCGCCGTCAATAAGGACGAGTTTGCCGTCAGCCTTTATGGGATTTTCGCCTTTTTTTACGGGAATGTGGCCGTTTATAATATGAGAGCCAGAGCCACCGATTCCAAACTCGTTAAGAATTTTTTCGCAAAGCTCCGAGCTTTTCCATATCTTGTAGTAGGCGTTTTTTGGCTCAAAATGAGCTTTCTCATCTTTAATCAGCAGCCTTTCAAAGGTTGTAATACGCTCTCTGCCCGTAAGAGGAGAGTTTTTTCCGCACCACAAAAACCACATAAAGTCAAGAGATGCTCTATCCTTTTTGAAAAAGGCGTCTCTCGCCCTTGAATCGCAGTAATCCATAAGCTCTCGTCCTCGTTTTCCCATAGCGGCTTCGAGAGGGAGAAATTCCCCCGACTCATCCAGCGGAATTGAGCCGTGAAATATAAGATTTCGGTTATAAACCTTATACATACTGCCAACTCGGTAAAGAAAGGCTATATGCCTTTGCAGCTTTTCCGAGCTTAAAAATGCCTTTTTAAGATATTCTACAACCTCCTTTTCGGCTTCGGTAAGCTTGTAGGGCAAACGGAAATCAATGGTAGGGAAGCTGAAATCAAGAAGAGTAAATTCACTACCGTGAAGTGATATTTTTCCGTCCTTAATTTTGTCGAGAAGCAGTCTTTCGTTCATATCAAAGCTTTTGTTTTTGAGTATTAAATCGCCTTCAAGCTTCCACATAAAAACAGCAACGGCTTTTCTCATAGCCGCCATAAGTTTTGCATTGTCGTGAAGTATTACAATTCCCTCTTTATCTCCTTTGGGAAGATAAATTTCAAGGTTGTTATCAAAATAAGTCTCTCTCGCAAATTCCGCAAGCGGTCTTAATGATATTCCGTAGCCTACCTCGATAAAATCCAGATTCTGGTAGGTCAGGGAATTAAAAAGCGCTCCCATTATGCATACCTCCGAGCCTGCCGCAGCACCCATCCAAAGAATGTCGTGATTTCCCCATTGAATATCAATTTTTTCTTCATCTTCAAGCTCGTCGAGTATTTTATCCGGCCTTGGGCCTCTGTCAAAAATATCACCGACTATATGAATTCGGTCTACCGAAAGCTTTCTTATGGCAGCAGATAGAGAAATAATGATGTTTTTTCCCTCGCCAAGCCTTATAGCTCGTTTTATCAAGGCGTCGTAAGAGTTGTCTTTCCTTTGATAATGCCGAAGTAATAGGTAAATGACCTCTCCGTATTTTTCCCCGATAATATTTAACCGAGCCTTTTCGTCGGTGTATTTTTCACAGACGTTATGAAGCAGTAAAATCAGCTTTTTCACCGTTCGACAGAGGTCTTTTACCGAATTTGCTTTGTTTTCTGGATAGTAAATAAGAGATGCAAGAAAGGCTTTTTCTTCTGTGCTGTCGGTTGGGAAAAGTCTGTCGATTTTTCTTCTGATAACGCCCGAAGCCGAGCGTTTTACGTGAGAGTAGGCTTCGTATTCTCCGTGAAGGTCGCTTAAAAAATGCTCTGTCCCTTTTGGAAGATAAAGCTCTGCTGAAAGACTTAAAACCTCTGACGTAATTGCCTCTTCGGTGGGAAATCTGTCACTTAATAGTTTTAGAAATTTTCTTTGATTTTCCGAAAGCATAAAAAACCTCCGTTATAATAGGCGTACTACCTAAATTATAACGGAGATTTTGTTTTTTATTTAGCTTTTTACAAAAATACTTTGTTTTATTATACAATATAAGCCTTTTTGATTCTTACGGCAATTTTAGGTCTGTCGTTATAATCGGTGGGAATGGATGCGATTTCGTCAACCGCTTCTATACCGGATGTAACCTTACCGAATGCCGCGTACTGACCGTCAAGGTGAGGAGCATCAGCGTGCATAATGAAGAACTGCGAGGATGCGGAGTTGGGGTCAAAGGCTCTTGCCATAGAAATAACACCGCGAGTGTGCTTTAAGGTGTTGTTAACACCGTTTGCTCTGAATTCGCCCTTGATATTTTCCTTAGCGCCGCCCATTCCGTTGCCGAGAGGATCGCCGCCCTGAATCATAAAGCCGGGGATAACTCTGTGGAATGTAAGTCCGTCATAAAAGCCCTCGGAAACAAGCTTTTCAAAGTTCTTTACGGTTATGGGAGCTATGTCGGGATAAAGCTCAAGCTCGATTTTTTGTCCGTTTTCCATTTCGATAACAACCATTTTAAAATTCTCCTTATTTGTATGTTATATTTTTTTAATTTAAGCTTATAATTGTTTTAGAACTGTTTTGGGGGATATATGAAAAGGGAAAGGCTTGAATACACCTTAATAATACTTCTTCTTGTGCTTTGCTCCGGAGTGCTTCTTTACTTTTTTATGAAATACGCATTGCAGGTCATCGCCCCTTTTCTTATTGCTTGGGGAGTTGCCTTTATGGTAAGAACACCGGGAGAATATCTTGCAAGAAAAACAAAAATTCCAAGTAAGGTCTTTAGACCTATACTTGCCATACTTTTGGTACTTGCATCTATCGGATTAATAACTCTTCTTGTTTGGTGGCTTATAGATTTTATCAGCGGTGTTCTTGAGGATATAACCGGCGGAGGAAAGCTTTATACCTTTTTAGCCGGATTTTCAGAGCCGAAGCTTCCTATATTCGGTTCGGAAATTCCACGGGAGATTGCCGTAATGTTAAGCGACGGAATAAGAGAGCTTCTTTCTTCACTTTTAAATTACCTTGGCGGAATTTTAACAGCCTTTGTCAGTTTCTTGCCGAAAGCTTTGGTGTTTATCCTTATAACTCTTATTTCGCTGATATATTTTTCCGTGGACCTCGAGAAAATAAACAAGGGAGTAAAATCGCTTTTGCCCGAAAGGGTTAGCGCATCTTTATCAGCCGCAAAAGACAAAATATTTCACGCAATAGGCAAATATATAAAGTCTTATTTACAAATTATGCTGATAACCTTCTTTATAATGCTTGTCGGCTTCCTAATATTGCAGGTTCGTGATGCGATAATCGTTGCTATGATAGTAGCCGCGCTCGACCTCTTGCCGGTAATAGGTGTCGGAGTCGTCATATTACCGTGGAGCATTTTTGCCTTTGCAACAGGGGATAGCAGAATAGGCATAGGACTTATAATAATTTTCCTTGTCTATACCGTTTCAAGAGAACTTCTTGAGCCGAAAATTTTAGGAAAAAGCCTTAATATTCACCCTATAATAACCCTTATAAGCCTTTATCTCGGATATGCCGTATTTGGTGTTGCAGGTCTTATTATATTCCCGCTTTTAGCTATGGCTATATGTCCCTTATTCAATAAAGATAAGTCCGCCAAGATCGACTAGGGGATCATCCGATAGAGAAACGGGGGTGAAACCGTTATCAAGTATCGTTTTTTCGATAATTTTGCAGTCTTTGTGCGTTTTGTAGTCGCCTAAAAAATAAACCTTGTCTTTATACACAGCGCACGCACCGCCGATAAAACCGTATTCGTAGGGCGGAAGAGCTATTGTGCCGTTTCGGATAAGAGTTGTGCTGATTCCCAGAGAATCATAGGTTTTTGCAAGACCTTCATCTGCGGTTATTACCGATTTGTCGGAAAGAGAAAGAGAAACGCAGGCGGGATAGCCCTGAGACGTATTTACAACGGCATAGCCTTTACTCTTCGCAAAATCCAAAATAGCCTTGGACAGACTCTTTTCTCTGGCAAACAACCGTTTTCCTACAAGCTTTGCGTTCATAGCGCAGTCATAGGGGTATTTTGCGGAGAGGGTGTCCGATGTGAAATTCAGCTTAATTTTTGAATGTCTTTCCCTTATATCGCTAAAAACGTAAGGAGCAATATCGCAATATTCGCAAGGGGCAAACAACTCACCCTCGGCATAAAACACAAGACTGTCGGGGTGGGAAGATATAGCCTGCCCAAGGGCGGGGTG
>JAZTXO010000106.1:0-3551 GCA_045636445.1 Eubacteriales bacterium
ATCGCCGTCATCCTCTCCCAACTCGACTTCTCGAGTCTCAAAAAGAAATCAAAAGCAGCTAAAAACCACTAAAAATCAACACGCCCCGAGCCTAAACTTTTGAAGTGCTCGGGGCGCTATTTTTAGCTTTCGATCTCGTCAATCGAAGAGGTCGCGGAAGTACTCGGGAAGCGTAACCTTGAAGAATTAGCCGTGGTCTCCGTATAGCGCGAGCTTTGCCGCATCCTCAGACTGCACCGAATAAGTGATATGCTCTCCGTCGGTGGCGTAATACACACTAACGGAATCCCATCCCGGATAATGACCGTTCTCGCCGACACGTTCTCCCTTGACTATTATTTCAATTTTTCCGCTTCTTTCGGTCTTATCTACAAGAGCAAAAGAAAGCTCTTCACTCCAATCAAAGCTCGGCGCGGTATACACTCCATCGATTAAACCTTTGGAAAATCCGAAATTATAACCGTTAAAGTCTGTAAATTCACGCACATATTCATCTTCTGTGCTGCTTCCGCTCTCGTTGGATATCGAAAATCCTTCCGCTAGTACTGTCATACTACCGTCTACAGTGTCAGTGCGATGGATGCCTGCACCAACGACAATGGAAAATGAGTCGTCTACCGGTATCGGCTCAAGGCTCTCTACTGTCGCAAGAACGCCTATATAATCTGTCTCGAGCTGACAAATGACGTACGGAGAAGAATTCATAGGGTTGTCACTGAAAACGCTCAAGGGAGCATTACCGGGCAACCGCTCGACTGCGTCGGCATAGGTCTCGTAATGATTGAAAAATACTACGTTTTCTCCGTCCGAAACGTAAGGAATAAAGACAAACTCAGTTTTGCCATTTTTATAATTTTTATAAAGTTTCAACTCAAAGCTGATCGCTCCAAAACGATAACCGTCAATGCGCCCGGGATCTTTCAGCTTAATGGTATAATTCTTATATTTGCCGTCGATAAATCCCGGGGCTTTTAAATGGTCGTATCTTATCACCACGGTCTTGTCCGAGCCTATGCCAACCACCTCAAAAACGTTGTCGCTACAAATAATAAGCTCAGCTCTATCGTATTCAGATTCCGGATTTTTTACGCCGACGTCTAACTTAAAACCATTTACACCGTCCCGAAGAGCCGTCGTTCCCGTATCAACAAAAAGCGCAGTTCCTCCACCGGCGGCAAAAAAGGGTTCAAGGTCTTGATAAGGATACCATAAGCCGCACGACGGGAAAAATGAAACAATAAGAATAAACACAACCAAAGCTAGCGATATGCAACTCTTTTTCATAAGGCTTCCTCCTTGTAATTTCGTTTTTTGAGAATAGAACGCGATTGACGTAAGGGCTGACCGCGAACCAATCGTCCCACATTCATTCCCCTTCACCTATATAAACAAAAAAGGGAATGAAAATTCTTCATTTTTTTGAAAAAATTAATTTTTTAAAAAGTTGATTTTTGTTAAAAAACCGCATAGGTCGGGCGTGCCCTAAACGTATAGGGGCGTGCTTTTTATTTATCCGATTCAGCGTCAGTCGCAGCCGTCGAAGAGGTCGATGAAGGTCGCCCAGAAGCCGCGAGGCTCTTCTGTGGGGGGATCTTCTGCCCAAGGATCGTCGGGTAACTCTCCTGTCAATATGAATATAGCATCCTCATACGATACGTCGGAAAAGGCTACGTACTCACCGTCGGTGGCAAAGTACACTACATCGTGCTTATATCTATCGAATTTGCTCGGTAATTCAGCACCCGTTTTTATCACAAGCCCAATTGTTCCGGTTTTCACCGAAGTTGCAAGAAGCAGCGGACTCAAAGAAATCTTGTACCTAAGATCTACACCGGCTCCTTTTATGCTTTCATAGGACGAACTTCCGTTTTCAACTAAAAGCATCAATGACCCTTCGGTATATACGTCGGGATCAGAAGGCAAAAACAGGTGTTCGTTCGTTTCACGATCATAATGATAATACACCACCTTGCTAACGTCGGACATATACTTTATAGGAATTTCATGGAATGTGATGTTGCTCTGCGGTACAAAATTGATAAGTATATCCTCTGAAGAAATTTCCTCGTCACAGGTATCTTGTACGTGCGCGTATACCTCCAACTCGACCACCTCCGATAGCTCTACCTTTTCACCTACATTTACATTTGGAAGAGAAATTTCCGCGAAAATAAATTTGTCTTGGTGGTAATACAGATTGCCTCCCATAACGTCTGAGCTTGCGCTTGTGCTCAGTGTGCCAAGCACAAAATAGAAAGACGGCAAAAGGGCGAAACCGAGAATGCCTGCCAAACACTTGGTTAGTATTCTTTTAATCTTAATCATAAATTATCCCACCTTTTCAATTTGGAAATCATAATTCATTTCCCAGAAGAAATTCTCGTATCCTGTGATCTTGATATAAACTATATCGCCGGCAAGCAGATCGTATTCTATGCCGAAGTTGAAATTAGATTGATCGTCCTCGGAATTGAAAGCTATTCGTCAGTCGCAGCCGTCGAAGAGGTCGGTGAAATACTCGGGAAGCGTAACCTTAAAGAAGTATCCGAAGTTACCGTAAAGCTCGCGCTTTGCCGCATCCTCCGACTCGACCGAGTAGGCGATATACTTGCCGTCGGTAGCGTAGTAGATGGTGATATTTATACGATCTACCGGTATCTTCAGGTACTCGCCGTTCCTCAGACCGCGCACCTCTACAAATATCTCACCGCTGTGTTCGGATTTGTCGGTGCAAATTACCCTAATGCTTTCTCTGTAATCAAAGTCATCTTGGGTATATATCGCCGCGTTGCCAAGATTCTTAGCAACCTTCGATATTACCGAAAAGTCGCCAACATTAACTCGCTCATATTCTCGGTAATATTCGTCGCTAAAGCAGTTGCCGTCTTTGTCGGATATTTCAAACCCATCGATTCTTATAACGAGAGCTAAATCCGTATATCCGATATTGGTTGCGGCGGTTCCGACACCTACCTGCATATCAAACGCCTCGCCTATCGGAATTTTTTCGGCGGTTTTAATAATTATATCCGTACTCATATATGGTACCAGAGGAACTTCAAGGTTAGACGCACTCCCTCTGCGGGGATCTAAAAATCTTTTATACAGCTCCGGCTTATTATCGGGAAGCTTGTTGTAGGCACAAAAGTAATCCTGTAAACCGTCGCAGAAGGCAAGGTTCTTGCCGTCGGTTGCAAACTGGATAATTCTTTTCTGCGTATCTTCCTCTTCGCCGCTCGAGGCTGTGAAGATAACGACGATTTTTCCCAAAGCATAGTATTCGATCTCACCGTCAAATACGCATTCAAAATCAATGGTCTCACAAATGCCGTTTTTGTATTTCTCACTGCCAAAGTCCTCGTACGTTATGCAGTATTTACCGCTTTCATCAGCTCCGGTAAAGGTAAACAGACTCTCGCCCTCGCTATTAGTCTTATGGATTATTTCAAGCGTTGCTTTATCATAATTAGTTTCCGGATTACGGACGTTTATATTTAGCGTAAATCCATTCTCGAGCGGCATTGCTTCATCTCCGCCGACCACCTCGTAGG